>CANHBY010000117.1 GCA_947458895.1 Burkholderiales bacterium
GATGCGGCCAAGCGTTCAGCAAAAATCGCCGGGGGTGCGGCATTCGCATTTTTCGAAGTCCACATGCTGAGCCAGAGCCGTGAGCAGGTGGAGTTGCTGCAGGAATTGCGCGGCGCGGTGGCTCGCGGTGAATTTGAGTTGTTTTACCAGCCCAAAATTTATGCTCCTACCGGTGAAATCACCGGGGCTGAGGCGCTGCTTCGTTGGCGGCATCCCCAGCGCGGCATGGTCAGCCCGGTAGTCTTTATCCCCCTGGCCGAACGCTTTGGGCTGATCAATTCAATTGGTGCTTGGGTGATCGAAGAAGCCTGCCGGCAAATCGAGGTATGGCGCAAGGAGGGCTTGCGCATGCGTATCGCGGTCAACATTTCGGTTCACCAGTTGCGCCAAGCTGATCTGCCTGATCGCATTGCCGAGGCCCTCAAGCGGCATCAGGTCACCCCCGCTCTGTTCACCTGCGAGATCACCGAATCCGTGGCCATGGACGAAGCGACCGTCACGCAAAAGCTCTTTGAGCGCCTCGCCGCTGTGGGCGTACATATCTCGATCGATGACTTCGGAACTGGCTATTCGAGCCTATCGTACTTGCGCAAATTGCCGGCCGGAGAATTGAAAATCGATCGCAGCTTCGTGATGGATCTTGAAACCAGCAGCGATGCCCGCGCGGTGGTTGATGCTGTGATCAAGCTGGCCCAGGCCCTGAGCCTGAAGGTGGTGGCCGAGGGCGTGGAGACTGCCATGCAGAACCAAATTCTGTGCTCGCTGGGCTGCGACGAGCTCCAGGGTTATTACTTCGCTAAACCCATGACGGCGCAAGCGCTGGCGCTGTGGGCCATTCGCAGTGAAGGACCTACCAAGATTGACTTCCGCCAGTCTCTGTTTGACCCGATATAGCCGCCAGTTTGGGCGGCTTCTGAGTCGGGTCGAAGAGCCTGTAGAGCCAGTCGGCTTGAGGCGCCCTGTGGCGCACTGCAACAGATCTCGCTTTGCCGCCACCACGCGAAGCCCATGTGGCCGCCCTGGTGTCAGAGCCCTAGCAGCCTGTCGGACTTGGGAGTCGTCGGCTGCAAATCAGCCGCAGCGCCCCATTTTTCACCGTCTTTTTGGCCCATAGCTGAGCTATGGGCCTACAAACCCGGCAAAAAATGGCCTCGCTGGGGCTGATTTTCGCTTTCGACGCCCCAAGTCCGACAGGCCCTAGCGATCTTAGAGAGCAGTCTGTAGGTGGGTCGCGGGGTCAGTTCTTGACACCCTTGTCTGCGCCCGGATCCTTGGCTTGGGTGTCTACGGTGAACACTCGGATCACATTTGCAGGGGTTCCTTGTTGTTACTTCGCTGTCCACTCAAGAATAGTGCCCCGTCAATGGTCTGCGCCACGCTCTGCCTTGAGCCTGCGCCCTGGGGGCGAGCGTGAGTTTGGCTGGTGGCTCAGCGAATCGTGATCGGCATGGTGGCCTGGGCACGACCACCTGCGCTGTTCATCACGGTGATGCTCAGTTTGAAATTTCCTGCTACCGGCTTGGCCCAGGAGAAGGTGATCGTTTGGCCACTGACTGCGAACCTCATACCCAAGGGCACTCCGGAGATGCTGACCCCCATGGCGTAGCCGTTGGGGTCCGATACCTTGATGGTTCCGGTCAGTGGCTGACCCGCCGTGCCCGACAGGGCCGAGGCGGTGATGGTAGGGGGTGACAAGGGCTGAATTTTCACGGTGTAGAGGCCTTTGCCTGAGAGGCCACTGACCGTGTTGGTGGCTGTGACCGTCACGGCAAATGTGCCCGCCACAGGATTGGCCCAGCTCACCACCCCAGTGCTGCCGATGGTCATGCCGGAGGGCGCACCCGACATGCTGAAGCGCAAGGGGTTGGCTGCCTGCGCCGACACTCTGAACGACAAGGCTTTACCTACCTGCCCTGTCACTGTGGCCGAACCAACGATTGGCGCCACGGGTGCAGGGTCGATCCTGAGGCTGATGGCGCCCTGCCCTGACAGGCCTGTTTTGGTGTCCTGCGCCTTGACGCCCACCGAGTAGGTGCCAGCCACAGGGCTCGGCCAACTCACGCTCCCCGCTGAGTTGATGGTCAATCCGAAGGGGGCTCCGCTGAGTGTGTAGGTCACGGGATTGCTGGCCACCACCGATAAGTTGAAGTTCAGTGCTTTACCAACGGTGCCGGCCATGGCTACAGAGGTCACCGACGGTGCTGAGGTTGAGGTGCTGGAGCCTCCCAGGGCCGCTAACAAGCCCGTCACGTTCGGCGTTCCCAGCCCAGTCAGGCCGTCGTATCCTGTTTTGGCCGAGCAAATGGGACAGCTGCCATTGGAGCCGCTCTGAATGTCAGAAAAAGCACTGGCATACGTGCCTGGGGTTGACCCAATCGTGCCGTAGAGCACAGCATGCGGGGTGCCGAGCGCAGCCGCACCCGACTGTGCACGCAGTGCATTGGCGACGGCTACCAAGCCAGCCCACTGAGGGGTCGACAGGCTGGTTCCGCCTGCGCTCACCCAGCTCACAGCCGAACTGCCGGGCTGCATCACCGCCACGAACTGGCCGGTGGAGGGGTTGGCGTTGAAGCCCACATCGGCCACGGCACGTCGAACCATGTTGCCCATTCCGGGCACAGTGTTGGCCTGATAAGTGGGGGTTGGTGTGTAGAGGCTGATGCCCCCACCAGTGGAGGACCAACCCACCTCAGTGCGCGAGCCTGATCCGGTGTAGCTCAGGCTGGTACCGCCAACGGCGACCACGCGGGGTGACACCGAGGGCCACGAGACTTGGGTGCCCCAGTCACCGGTTGCTGCGAGGTACGTCATGCCGGTGCCGGTAAAGGCAGTATCCACCGAGCTGGTCCAGGTGCCTTCCGTGGTTCCGAAGCTCATGGACACCGCGCCAGGGCCCATGGCATTGGCCAGCTTGATGCCACCCAGCAAACTATTGATACTGGCATCGGGCGCCTCGATCAAAATAATGCGGGCGAGCGGCGCGGTGGCATGGGCCCATTGCACATCCAATGCTATTTCGGTTGCCCATCCAGATTCGAAAGCCGGCGCAGTGCTGGTCATCGTTGCTGATGGGGTGTTGTAAACCACTGAAAAAACACAGCCCTCAGTTTTGGAGGCGGCAGGCAGGGGTAGTGTGGCATTTGTGGCAATTGATTTAACGGTGCAACCAGGCAAGCCAAATTTCGCATTGAACGCGTTGAGCTCGGCCACGATGTTCGGGTCGTGATAGGCATTAACGATATAGATCGTCTGCCCTGCGCCCATTTGGGCTGCTTGAAGGGCTGTGGGCGTGACCCCGGCTGCGGGCAGTGGGGGCATGCCATAGGCTGCCCTGATTTGTGCGGGTGTGTAGGTTGAGACGGTGCTGCCTGCCGCCATGGGGCTGGCTGAGCCATTGAGGCTTGATGATCCCGCGCCCATGGCATGCATGCGCCGTGCCGAGCTCATGCTTTGAATGGTCAGTCTCTCGGTCGACAGCCCACCCAGCGCCTCATCCACATTCTGGGCGTGAGCAGGCTGCCTGGCTGAGGCCGAGTTGTCTGTCGCGTCGGAATCGGCTGGTTCATCCAGGACAATGGGCGCTAAGTGAAACAAGGGTTGAACCTGCAGGTCAGCCACATCAGCGGGCAGGTCGGAAGCCTCCACCGAGAGGGTGACGCTGCCCAAATCCGAGAGGAGGCCGTTTGTGTCGGTGTCCTGACCCGACCCACCGCAGGCGGCCAGCCCAAGCGTTACGCAAGCCAGTGCCACAAGGGATAGGCGTATCGCCCTGGGCAGCTTCAGATCGGCTCTTTGCATGGCGCAACACTCCTTCTTGCAGAGGGCTCCACGCAGCAGCAACCCGCATGGTTGCTGGCAACCCCGCTGCCTTGGCGCCAAAGCGCGTTAGGCCGGAAGCTTTGCGTCCCCATCTTTCGATGGGTTTGCCCTCAGGTACTTAACACAAGTAAAACTTGGCCCATCGTCGAAGATGGGAGTTGAAAAGGATACGCGGGAAGGCTTCCGGGCTGCTGTTCAGCGCCCCCCAGTGGGGCTGGGCATCGTGAGGAAATCACGGAGGAAGTTACAGAGTGCGGCGACCTGCAGCCCCACCCCCCGCTTCAAAAACAAAGAGGCCCTCAAATTGAGGGCCTGGGAGAATTTCACTGTGAAGCCAGATTGGCGCAACAGCTTTGATAGATGGTTGCGGGGGCTGGATTTGAACCAACGACCTTTGGGTTATGAGCCCAACGAGCTACCAGACTGCTCCACCCCGCGACTGAAGCTGTCCACTATAGCACGATCAGGCTCCTTCGTGGGTTGTCTTTGATGGAAAGTTGAGGGTGAGCATGCGGGCGCAAGCCGGCCAAAATTGCGCCCGATTACCTCGCTTTTCCAAGGTTTCACGCCACGCCAGTGTCGATACGATGAACAGCATCTAGGCTTCACTCGATCGGGACACATCATGCGTAATTCAGCTTCTAGTGCGCCTTATGCCTTCAGCGTTTTGGCTGACTTTTTGTTGGATCGGCGAAACGATGTGGTCGAGTGGGCCGGTGTTCATTCCGTGGCCGATCTCTCGGAGCTCGGGTTCATCAACCCCGGCTCGGCTGGCGGTGTTCGGCCGACCCCTTCGGTACTGGGAGGCTGGGCCCCCACCATGCCAGCAGATCTGGACGACACCCCTGAGCCCATGTTTCAAGAGACGATCAAAGGCTTGTCGATTCGTGAGGTGCATGAGCCTGAGCTCTTTATGCACTTCTTTGAGCACTCAATCGTGCGCTGAGGGCGTTGATGGCGTTGTATTGGCCCCCCTCGCGGAGTGATATTTCTTGAGCAGGGACAGGGCTGTCTGCCACACTGGCCGCGTGAATCAGCTCTCTGCTTGTCTTTCCCATCCGCAGTTTCGTGCGGGCATCAAAGAAATGGCTTCGATCATCCCGGGCATCTCTGCCTGGGGTTTGGTCACGGGTGTGGCCATGGTCAAGAGTGGCATGTCGGTTCCCCTGGCCTTGTTGATGACTTTCACCGTGTTTGCCGGCGGTGTCCAATTGGTCTCGCTGCCCTTGATTGCCGCAGGCGCACCGATGTGGGTCATCTGGGCCACGGCCTTTTGCGTCAACCTGCGCTTCGTGATTTTCAGCATTCAGATGCGGCCGTTCTTTGTGCGCTTCCCGTTTCGGTACCGTTTGATGCTGGGCTATTTCACGGCCGATCTGACTTATGTGCTCTTCCAGCGGCGCTTTAAAGAGCCACGCGTGGGTGAAGGGCAAATTGAGTATTTTTTGGGCGGCACCACGGTGAACTGGTTTTCTTGGCAGATCTCTTCGGTGCTGGGCATTGTGCTGTCGGATGCAATCCCGACCCACTGGGGCTTGCAGTTTGCCGGGGTGCTGGCCTTGCTGGGTTTGACTTGCTCATTGCTCACCGATCGCATCCGGTGGGTTGCCGCGGTGGTGGCGGGGGGCGCCGCAGTGGCCGCCTTTGCCTTGCCCCTGCGGCTCAATATTTTGGTGGCCATCGTGGCGGCGGTTTGTGCGGCGCTGGTCATGGAAGCCGCCCAGCCTCGGGAGCCATCATGACGGACTGGGACGTCATTTGGACCCTGCTGGGTCTGACAGTGATCACAGTGGTCACGCGTTCGTTTTTCTTTTTATTGCGCCGTGAGTTGGTGTTTCCCGAGATCGTTCAGCGCGGCCTGCGCTACGCGCCTCTGGCCGCCCTGATGGCGGTGGTCGCACCCGAGGTGGTGATGACCCAAGGCCA
>CANHBY010000118.1 GCA_947458895.1 Burkholderiales bacterium
CTCACGCCCGGCGTATTCCACGAAATTTCCCACCAGCAGCGCGGCGTAGGCGGTGAGATTCAACTGACCGACGGCATCGCCGGCCTGCTGCGCCGGGAAAAAGTGTTCGCCTACCAATACGAGGGCAGACGCTACGACTGCGGCAGCAAAGACGGCTTCCTGCAGGCCAACGTCGAGCTGGCTCTCAGCCACCCCCAATTGGGCCCAGGCTTTCGCGACTACCTGAAGGCGTTGCAGTTCTGAGGAGTGCCAGATGGCAACGGGGTCGCCCTAACGCCGGCGCAACACATGCACAAAGGCATCGCCATCGGTGCTTTGGTTCAGCAGCTCATTGCCAGTTTGGCGTGCGAAGGCTTCAAAGTCGCGGTTGGAGCTAGGGTCTGTGGAGAGCACTCTCAGCAATTGCCCGCTGCTCATGTCTGCCAGGGCTTTTTTTGCCTTGAGGATGGGCAGGGGGCAGTTCAAGCCACGAGTGTCGATTTCTTTGTCAACTTGCATAGAGGTTAGCTCCTTCAGGGGGACTCAGGCAGGAAAAACGCCAGTCGAAAGATAACGGTCGCCGCGGTCGCAGACAACAAAAACAATGGTTGCATCACTCACCTGTTGCGCGATTTGCAGGGCGGCCCAGCAGGCGCCTGCTGCGGAAACGCCACAGAAGATACCTTCTTCGCGCGCCATGCGGCGACAAAGTTCTTCGGCCTTCGCCTGGTTCACCCAAATCAGTTCGTCAACGTATTGCGGATCAAAAATCTTGGGCAGGTAGGCCTGCGGCCACTTGCGGATCCCTGGGATGCGCGAGCCTTCTTCGGGTTGGGCGCCCACAATGCGCACCTCGGCATTGCGAGACTTCAAATACTTTGACGTGCCGGTGATGGTTCCGGTGGTACCCATGGCACTCACAAAATGCGTGACTCGGCCTGCGGTGTCGGCCCAGATCTCGGGGCCGGTGGTGTCGAAGTGCACTTGGGGGTTGTCGGCATTCGCGAATTGATCTAAGACCTTGCCCCCACCCTCTCGCTGCATTTTCTCGGCCAGGTCACGAGCGTATTCCATACCGCCTGATCGGGGTGTCAGGATCAGCTCGGCACCAAAGGCCTTCATGGTTTGGGCACGTTCGATCGACAGGTCTTCGGGCATCACCAGCACCATGCGGTAGCCCCGAATGGCGGCGGCCATGGCCAGGGCAATGCCGGTGTTGCCTGAGGTGGCCTCGATCAAGGTGTCGCCAGGTTTGATTTCGCCGCGCTCTTCGGCCCGCTTGATCATATTCAGGGCTGGCCGGTCCTTCACGGAGCCGGCAGGGTTGTTGCCCTCCAGCTTGCCGAGGATGACATTGTTGCGCTGAGTGTTCTCGGCGCCCGGGATGCGCTGGAGCCGAACCAGGGGCGTTCGGCCAATCGTATCTTCCAGTGTGGGGTAGGCGAAATGACTTTTGGACATGCCTCATTGTCGCCTCAAAAGTCGTGCCATAATCATCGGCTTGAACAGCGCCCGACGCTGTCTCACTTGCCCTTCAGCCGGAGTGGCGAAATTGGTAGACGCAGGGGACTCAAAATCCCCCGGTAGAAATACTGTGCCGGTTCGAGTCCGGCCTCCGGCACCACCCCCCCACTTTTTTTGTTTGATTCCCTGCAGGCGTCTGAGCCCATTGATTTTGGTGCTGCTCATGGGCTTTTTATGGCTTGGGATCCATTGCGCTCAGGCTATTGTCAACGCCTGGGGTTGAGTCGCGTGCGCTCCAGATGGCGGTCTACAATCCAGAAGTCTTTGCTTGTTGACGCCTGATCTTCAACCCCTCGTTTCTTGGCGACCAGACGCCCCTGAACATGCCTCCAATGCCCCCCATCACCCAGGCAATTCTTCTGCTCAACACGGCATTCTTTTGTCTGGACTTGGCGCTTCGGGGTTGGGTAACTCAAACGTTCGCGCTCTACCCCCTGCAAACCGCCTTCATGCCTTGGCAGTTGGCAACCTACGCCTTTTTGCATCACGACTTTTTGCACCTGTTTTTCAACATGTTGGGCGTGTGGATGTTCGGGTCTGAGCTCGAGCGTCTGTGGGGTGGAAAGCGCTACTTGCAGCTGTTTGTGGCCAGCATTCTTTCGGCGGGCTTGTCGCAGATGCTCGTCGTTTGGCTCTTGGGTTCTAACGGCCTGACTGTGGGGGCATCGGGTGGTTTGATGGGCCTGCTCTTGGCCAATGCGATCATGTTCCCCAATCGCGTCGTTCAGCTTTTGATTCCGCCGGTTCAGCTCAAGATGAAATTTTTCGTGGCGATTTTTGCCGG
This sequence comes from Burkholderiales bacterium, assembly GCA_947458895.1. Lineage (GTDB taxonomy): Bacteria > Pseudomonadota > Gammaproteobacteria > Burkholderiales > Burkholderiaceae_C > CANHBY01. Next base: position 2,288 of record CANHBY010000118.1, read on the forward strand.
GATTGATTTGTTTCTGGGCATGGCAGGCGCCACCACCGGCGTGGCTCACTTTGCCCACCTGGGTGGCATGCTCGGTGCATTCTTGATGATTCGTTACTGGCGTGGCCAGATGCCTTTTGGCCGCCGTCGTTGAAATCAGGGGCCTTGCTCATCATTCATGGAGAGGCTGCTGGCCAGCGTTGGATAACGCAAGCGAAGGCCCAGTTCGTGCTTCAGGCGGTGGTTGAGCAGCCTTCGTGATTCATTCAAGAAGCTCAGGGCCATGGCAGACATCTGGCTTTGTGCCTGCGCCCTGGAAATGCGCGCAGGTGGGGGAAGTCCATAAAGCTGGGCGGCCCACTCGAAGTAGTCTCCCATTTTCATGTCGGAGTCATCACACACATGGGTGATGCGCTGCGGTTGGCCTCTGAACAGGGCCATTACACAGGCCCGCGCCAAATCATCGGCATGGATGTGGTTGGTATACACATCGTCATCTTTCGTAAGCACGACGCTGCGGCGTAGCAGGCGTGCTCTGGGGCTGCCCTCGCGGTCTTCGGCGTAGATGCCGGGTATGCGCAGAATATGAGCGCGGAGCCTGTTTTTTCGCACCGCTTGACGCCATTGGTTCTCTGCATCAACCCGGCGTTTGGCGCGCTCGGTGTGAGGCGCCACAGCTCGGGTTTCATCGAACAATGCGCCTTGGCAGTCACCATAGACGCCTGTGGTGCTGCCATACACGCAAAGGGGGGTATCGATTGAGCGTGCAAGCGCCTGGATGAGATGGCGTGTGCGTGGATCAGTATGACCCTGAGAGGGCGGTGGTGCCAGGTGTAAAACCCTGGAGCCCAGGGCGCTCAGGCGGTAAAGCGATTCAGGCCTGTCCAAATCACCCAGCACAGGCAGGATGCCAGCGGCGCGAAGCTCACACAAGCGTGCAGGTGAAGAGGTGAGAGCGCGAACCCGAAAGCGATGGCTGAGCAAACTTGCCACGCGCATGCCTACATCGCCGCAGCCGACGATCAACAGGGTGGGACGCTTGAAGGCTCTGGGTTTGGCGAATGGGGGGTGGAGCATGAGGGCACAATAGAGGCTGTAAGTCGGTGGTCTGGGCCGCCTATCTCAATACGACTTGTCAGAGGCTGGCCTTGTTTCATAGTTTAGAGGCGTGGCACATTCTTAGGCACCTTGGGTGTGAACTGCAGAATGTGGTTGTCTGGGTTCCCGGATTTTCGCTCCTCATCACTTGTCATTCGCTATGTCTTTCACAGTCACGGTTCAGCCCAGTGGGCACAGTTTTTCGGTGGAGCGCGATGAGCCCATTTTGATGGCCGCCATTCGCCAAGGCGTCGGCTTGCCCTATGGCTGCAAAGATGGTGCCTGTGGCTCTTGCAAGAGCCGTTTGAAGCAGGGCCGGGTGATTCATGGAGCCCACCAAGCCAAGGCATTGAGCACAGCTGAAGAAGATGCCGGGTGGGTACTGACTTGCCGCGCCGCGCCTCAAACCGATGTGGTCCTCGAGGCCAGGGGTGTGGTGGACGCCGGGGACATTCCCGTGCGCAAAATGCCAGCCCGCGTTCACAGCATGAGCCGCCCAGCACCCGACGTCATGCTGCTTCGTTTGCAGCTGCCGACCAACGAGCAGTGGCGCTACCGTGCGGGGCAGTACCTGGAGTTCATTTTGCCCGGCGGCCAGCGCCGTAGCTACTCGATGGCCAATGCCCCCCACCGTCAGTTAGAGGTCTTGGGCACAGGGCACCCGGGCATCGAGCTGCACCTTCGGCACATGCCGGGAGGCTTGTTCACCGACCAGGTTTTTTCATCGCTCAAGGAGCGCGAAATTCTGCGTGTCGAGGGGCCTTTTGGGAGTTTCTTTTGGCGAGAGAACAGCCCCAAGCCGTTGATATTGCTGGCCTCAGGCACAGGCTTTGCGCCGATCAAAGCCATCATTGAACAGATGCGCTCGAAACGCTTTGAGCAACCCGTGGTTCTGTACTGGGGCTGTCGCAGCCGCGTTGATCTGTACATGCACAGCTGGGCGCGAGAGGTGGCCTCTGAGTGGCCCATGCTGCGCTATGAGCCGGTCTTGTCAGAGCCACTGGAATCAGACGCTTGGCACGGCAGGGTGGGGTGGGTGCACCACGCCGTGATGCAAGACTGGCCTGACTTGTCGATGCATCAGGTCTATGCCTGCGGCGCGCCCGTCATGGTGGCCGCAGCTCAGGCCGATTTGACACGCCTGTGCGGCTTGCCCCTAGAGGAGTTCTACGCCGATGCGTTCACATCGGCTGCTGATCAGTCTGCTTGAGGTTGCTCGGGCTGTTCACTCCACTGTCCGGGGGCCTTGGCTGGTGGTGCGCCGAAGTTTTCATCCAAGCGCAAGTACCGCCATTGGCCAGGGGGCAGGGTGCCCAGCGTGACGTTGCCGATGCGTACACGCTTGAGGCCCAGCACCTGAAGCTTCACAGCCTCACACATGCGGCGAATCTGGCGCTTGCGGCCTTCCCGGAGCACAAAGCGGAGCTGGTCGTCATTGACCCACTCCACGACGGCGGGCTTGAGTTCGACCTCATCCAGCCAGAGGCCATGGTTTAACAGCGCCAGCCCTTCGCTGGAGAGGCGAGGCCCCCCGTTCGTTGGTGCGACGCGCACCAGGTATTCTTTTTCGATGAGGCTGTCCTCGCCGATGAGTTGCTTGGCGACCCGCCCGTCTTGGGTCATGACCAGCAGCCCGACCGAGTCGATATCGAGCCGGCCTGCCGGAGCCAGGCTGCGTGTGTGCTCGCGCAGGAAGCGTATGCCCGAGCCATCTTCTCGCCATTGGCTTTCGGGCTTGATCAACACCCAAGCAGGTTCATGGCCGTCCTCGGCCTGGCCGCTCACATAGCCCACGGGTTTGTTCAAAAGAATCGTGACTTTGCGGGCCTGATGAAACTTCGCGGGCGTGTCGACAGTGATGAGTTGCCCCACTCGCACCCTGGACCCCAATTCATTGACGATCTTACCGTCCACCCGAACCCAACCCTTGGCGATCCATTCATCGGCCTCGCGGCGGGAGGCAATGCCCAACTCGCTCATGCGTTTGGAAAGGCGCACCTCATCTCGCGGCGACACCCTGGGCATGCTTTGCTGAGTAGGTCTTGCGAACGGCTTGAGGGGTTGGGCTGGTGGCAGTGGCCTGCGTTCGGCGTGAGGGCTGCGCGTTCCCTCAAAGGCTGAATTGCGCGGCGAGAATGCCGTATTGACCGGAGGCTGCCACTCATTGGAGGGGCGCCCTTCAGGGCGTGGAGATGAGCGTCCCTGTGGTGAGGAGGGGCGTGATGGCGAGGGGTTCCCCATGTCATTTCGGCGTGGGGCTGCTTGCTCTTGCCAGCCTGGTGCTTGACCTCGCGCTCCCGTCGGCCTGCCCGAGCCTTGGCCGTGCACGGATCGCTCTGCGCGCCGAGCCTCTTTGTCCGCC
>CANHBY010000119.1 GCA_947458895.1 Burkholderiales bacterium
TGCATCTCGGCGGCCACATGCTGCATTTCCTCAAGGCTGGGGGTGATCAGGCCTGACAAGCCAATGATGTCGGCGCCTTCCTCTTTGGCTTTGGCCAAGATGTCTTGGCAGGGCACCATCACCCCCATGTTCACGACTTCGAAGTTATTACATTGCAAGACCACGGTGACGATGTTCTTGCCGATGTCGTGCACATCGCCCTTGACGGTCGCGATCACGATCTTGCCCTTGGCCCTGGCCTGCCCGCCTCCCTCGATCAAGGCTTGCTTTTCAGCCTCGATGTAGGGCAGCAAATGGGCCACGGCTTGCTTCATGACGCGCGCGCTCTTGACCACCTGCGGCAGAAACATCTTGCCCTGGCCAAACAGATCGCCCACCACATTCATGCCGGCCATCAAGGGGCCCTCGATCACGTGCAGAGGGCGGCCGCCCTCAGACTTGATCTGCTGGTAGGCCTCTTCGGTGTCTTCGCTGATGAAGTCGGTGATGCCGTGCACCAGAGCATGCGAGAGTCGCTCGCGCACCGAGCGCGGCTGCTCGGGCGTGCCGCGCCACGCCAGCTTGGCGCTTTCATCTTTGGCTTGCCCCTTGGCGCTCTCGGCGATCTCAATCAGGCGCTCGCCCGCATCAGGGCGCCGGTTCAGCACCACATCTTCGACCCGCTCACGCAGCACAGCGTCCAGATCGTCATAAACGCCCACCATGCCGGCATTGACAATGCCCATGTCCATGCCAGCCTGAATGGCGTGATAGAGAAACACCGTGTGAATGGCCTCGCGAACCGGCTCATTGCCCCGGAAGCTGAAACTCACGTTGCTCACGCCGCCACTGACCTTGGCCCCTGGCAGGTTTTGCTTGATCCAGCGCGTGGCATTGATGAAGTCCACAGCGTAGTTGTTGTGCTCTTCAATGCCCGTGGCAATGGCAAAAATGTTGGGGTCAAAAATGATGTCTTCCGGTGGGAAGCCGACCCGATCCACCAGCAGCCGGTAGGCACGCTCACAGATCTGAATTTTTCGCTCAAAGGTGTCGGCCTGGCCTTTTTCGTCAAAGGCCATCACCACCGAGGCCGCCCCGTAACGCCTGACCAAGCGCGCCTGCTCTAGAAAAGCCTCCTCACCCTCTTTCAGCGAAATGGAGTTGACGATCCCTTTGCCTTGAATGCACTTGAGCCCCGCCTCGATCACCTCCCACTTGGAGCTGTCGACCATGATCGGCACGCGCGCAATCTCTGGCTCGCCCGAAATCAGGTTCAAAAAGCGCACCATGGCGGCCTTGCTGTCGAGCATGGCCTCGTCCATGTTGATGTCGATGATCTGAGCACCGTTTTCAACCTGCTGCCTTGCCACCCCCAACGCATCCTCGAATTGCTCATTGAGAATCATGCGGGCGAAGGCCCGCGAGCCCGTCACGTTGGTCCGCTCACCGATGTTGATGAACAGGCTGTTGCTATCAATGGTGACGGGTTCCAACCCCGAGAGCTTCATCGGTGGAACGGTAGGCAAAGAGGGGGTATTTTGAACAGGCATGATGACAGTGGGACTCGGCACAGGGATTGTAGGTGGCGCCAGACACCGTTTGCCCCCCCTGAAGCACCACCGCCCAAGCGCAGGCGGTTTGGGCAAGCTGTAAAAAGGTGGCTTCCTGGGGTGCATTCATCGGGATCGCCTAAAAACTTGCCGTGCTACCGTTCCGTGGACAGCAAAACACATCATGGATCAACTGACGTTGTCTAAATGTGCGTACCGAGAGAGACTACGAGGGCTCACAGCAATTAACCTAAAAACCGCTGACTTCCGCTGGCAACACCTGATGAACGCTCAGAATTTCGCATACGAACTCCCTCACCTTTTGGGTGAAAGCGCTACGCACCCGAGTGGGCAGCACTGCGGTTTCTAGGATTATTCAAAAAGCTTTTTTTGGTTTGATCCCAACATGAACCTTGTCCCCCTTATGGCTTCGGCAGTCCGCTTACATCAGGCCCTGCCCTATTCCGTCTTCGACGATAAAGGGAACTTGCTGCTGCCCAAGGGGGCCATGATCCAGTCAGAAGACCAACGTGCTCAGTTGCTGTCGAGAGGGAGCTTCGTTGACAAATCAGAGTCCGAGAGCTACCACCGTGCCTTCATCGGCAAGCTCGACTCGATGGTTCGACGCAATGTTCTCATCAAGCAACTGGTGGACACGCAGCCCGACGACGACAGTAAAAGTGGCACGACCAGCAGTTCGGGGCGGTCGCCATCGCGCAAACTTGACATCGTCGCAGCGTGGCTGGAGATTGAATACAGAGCACCTATGCTGCTCAGCGACTTTCCTCGGGAAGACTGGCTGTCTCGTTTCCAAAAGTTCAGAATCGAGATTTCTGAGCTCATCTCTCGTGATCCTGATGGCTCTTTGTTTGTGCTCCTGCAGGCCTTGCGGGATTCTTCGAACCGATACAGCACAAAGCATGCGCTGCTGGTTGCGGTGGTGTGCGAACTCACAGCCCGGCAACTCAATCTGTGGCCTGATGAGGCTCGCGGAGTGCTCTGCTGCGCAGCACTCACCATGAACATGTCGATGATGCAACTGCAAGACCAACTTGCGACCCAGGACCACCGCCCCCTGCCCGACCAGTGGGATATCGTCAAACAGCACCCTGAAAGCACCGTCGAAATTCTGCGGGCAGCGGGGGTGCAAGATAAAACTTGGCTGCAAGCGGTCGCGCTGCATCACAGCACCGAACCGGGCCCGCTGGCCCCACGAGCTCTGGGTGAACAGCTCGCCCGCCTAATCCAACGCGCGGATATTTTCGCTGCACGCATGAGCCCCAGAGCCACACGCCGAGCCATGTCAGCCACGGCCGCCGCTCAGGCAATTTACAACGATGAGACCGAAAAACCCGATGAGGCGGGAGGCGCCATCCTCAAGGCCCTGGGCTTGTACCCCCCAGGCTGTTTCGTTCGACTCAAAAATGGCGAAGTGGCGGTGGCGCTGGCCCGAGGTCAGCGGGCCAATGAACCCTTGGTCGCCAGCGTCGTATCCCGTGATGGCCTGCCGCTGGGTGAGCCCACTTTGCGCGACACTCGCATCGCCCTCTTTCATACAGCCGGGGGCGTTGCGGCGCATGATGTCAAGGTGTTGCTCCACCCCCTGAACCTGCTGAACAAGCGCCCAGCCCCTAGGGCCTGTTAACACTAAAGATGCCAGATGCGTTGTTCTTCAAAAGGCCTTGAGCAAGGCGCAAAACGAAGCCGGGGTAGGCCCCCGGCGAGGCTTTGCAATGCCGCGCAAGGCCTTTTGAAGAACAACCCTTCGGGAACGCGGTCATTGGGGCGCAGCGCGGCGTTGCACGTCTCGCCAAGGCGAATAGCCTTGGCAGCGCCGCGCGCCTTGCCCTGCGCCCCAATGACCGCGTTCGCACTGGCATCTTTAGTGTTAACAGGCCCTAAAGCAAGTTAGTCAATAGGCCGGCAGCATGCGCACAGCGCGGCTTGTAGCGCCCCACCCGCTTCGCAATTTCCGCAATGTGTTCGGGTGTGGTGCCACAACAGCCCCCCGCGATGTTCAAGAAGCCAGACTTGGCAAATTCCTCTACCAGGCTTCCGGTGACTTCCGGGGTTTCATCGAAGCCGGTATCGCTCATGGGGTTGGGCAAGCCGGCATTCGGATAGCAGCTGATGAAGGTGTCGTCCGCCACCTTGGAAAGCTCCTCAATGTAGGGCCGCATCAGGGTGGCACCGAGGGCACAGTTCAGGCCAATGGCCAGGGGCTTGGCGTGGCGCACGCTATGCCAAAAAGCCGTCACAGTTTGGCCCGACAAGATGCGCCCTGAGGCATCGGTCACGGTGCCGGAAATGATGATAGGCAAACGCTCGCCGGTGGACTCCATCAGCTCATCAAGGGCAAAAATGGCAGCCTTGGCGTTGAGCGTGTCAAAGATCGTTTCGACCAGAAATAAATCGGCCCCGCCCTCCATCAGGCCGCGGGCTTGCTCAAGGTAAGTCTCGCGCAGTTCATCAAAGCTGACGTTGCGTGCAGCAGGGTCATTTACATCGGGGCTGATGCTGGCCGTGCGTGGGGTTGGACCCAAGGCGCCCGCCACAAAACGGGGTTTGTCAGGCGTGCTGAATTTGTCACAGGCAGCCCGCGCCAACTGAGCGGCGACCACATTCATTTCACGCGCCAGAGGCGCCAGACCATAGTCTTCCTGGGCCACCGAGGTTGCCCCGAAGGTGTTGGTCTCGATGATGTCGGCGCCCGCGGCCAGGTACTTTTCATGGATCTCTGTGATCACATCGGGCCGGGTGAACTGCAACAGCTCATTATTGCCTTTGAGGTCTTTGGGGTGGCCCAGCAAACGCGACCCGCGATAATCAGCCTCGGTGAGCTTGTAGCGCTGGATCATGGTGCCCATGGCACCATCGAGTATCAAAATACGTTGGGCTAAAAGTGCAGGCAGCTCCTGCGCGCGGGTGTAATCAATAGAGGCCATGTCTGCAGTTTATCGCACCATTTTTCACCCTTTGCCGGCGCAATATGCCGTTTTCCAGCCGCCCTGTGCCCGGAAGGGCACCGCCTACCCTGCCGAGCAAAGCACGATCCCTACCTCATGTTCCTGCACAAATTGCGACATCCACCTCGTTCAGTGAGGCGTATCCTGCGCACCAAGCTTCTTCATCCAACGAAATTCGCCTGCCGACGACAGGCCCATCAAAATCCATGAGCGCACTGAATGTCCTGGGCACCCCACTGGTGGCCTGTTCCTTTGACCCGATCACAGGGTTCTTCCGAGACGGTTGTTGCAACACCGATGTGCATGATCACGGCAGCCACGTCGTGTGCGCCAAAGTAACAACCGAGTTTTTGGCCTACTCGATGGGCCGCGGCAATGACCTGATCACCCCGCAGCCTGCGTACCGTTTTCCCGGTCTTGAACCCGGCGACAGATGGTGCTTGTGCGCATTCCGATGGAAAGAAGCCCTTGAAGCTGGCGCAGCCCCACCCGTGCACCTGGAGGCCACCCATGCCAAGGCGCTGGAGTTGTTGACATTAGAAGAGCTCACGGCCCACGCCTGGAAGAAAAGTTAGGGCGAAGAGGGAAATACCCCTCAAAAATCTACTGTGGGCCCATTGTGAGCTGCCATCAGGTCGGTCAGCGCATGCGGCTCGGCAGCTATTGTCGTGTCAAAACCCAGCTCAAGCCAAACATCGCCTTATGGCCAGCCATTTGCCCGCATTAGAGCCTCAACAACTGCAGCGTCTGTGGACCGTCAAGATGCCGTTCGGCAAATATGAAGGCAACCCTATCGCCAAGCTACCAGGCAATTACCTCAACTGGTTTGCCCGCGAAGGCTTCCCGAAGGGTGAGCTCGGTCGCTTGCTCGCCTTGATGCACGAGATCGATCACAACGGCCTGTCGGAATTACTACAACCCCTGCAAGGCATCGGGCCCCGAATTGATTAATCTTGGCCGTGTTTGACACCTTCTCGACAGAGCTGGCCACGAACCCCCAAAGGGGGGCCAACTTTTTGACCTATGATCGTGGGTTTGGGCGCTTGCTCTTAAACCGGTTGACCTGACTTGCAGGCACCAGTGCGGCAGGAAAGCCATCGCAACCCAAAGTGCCGTCATCGTCGTCGGCTGCGTTCACACCCACTACCAACACTTTCTCAGAGAATAAACAATGGATACAGGAAAAATCACCTCTTGGTTCGACCA
>CANHBY010000120.1 GCA_947458895.1 Burkholderiales bacterium
AACAGAGTTGCAGCTCACAGGCGTTGCCAGGGTTTTGGTCAATGCTGGCAAGCTAGATTCCAAATCTGCTCAAACACTTGTCAAGGCGGCACAGGACAAAAAAGTTAGCGTTGTCTCACTCGTCATCAGCAAGGGCGTCATCACCGCCTCAGATTTAGCGTCTACCCTGTCCACTTCGCTGGCGCTCCCGATGCTCGATTTGGCTGCAATTGATGTGCAGCGCCTACCCCAAGACATCATTGACGCCAAACTCACCAGCCAGTACCGGATCGTGGTGTTGGGCAAGCGGGGGAACCGTCTCTCGATTGGCGGCGCAGACCCAACCGATCATGAGGCGCTTGAGCGCATTAAGTTCGCGAGCCAATTATCACCAGAGTGGGTGGTCGTTGAGCATGACAAGCTGAGCCAGCTTATCGATAAATCCAATGCTGCCAGCGATGAATCGCTAGAGTCGGTCATCGGCGGAGATTTTGATTTCGAAAACCTTGAGGGGGGTGCTTCGGAGGACGTCGTTGATGAGACGGTCGAAGATGCCCCAGTTGTTCGGTTCATACAAAAAATGCTGGCGGATGCGATCAACTTGGGTGCGTCTGATCTGCACTTCGAGCCCTATGAGTCGACCTATCGTGTGAGGTTCCGAATTGACGGTCAACTGAGGGACATCAGTCAGCCACCGGTTTCGATCAAGGGGGTTCTCGCCTCCCGCATCAAGGTGATCTCCCGCATGGACATCTCCGAAAAGCGGGTACCTCAAGATGGGCGGATGAAGCTCAAGTTCGGCTCTAAGTCGATCGACTTCCGTGTAAGTACGCTGCCCACGCTTTTTGGCGAAAAAATCGTGATCCGGATTCTTGACTCCTCTAGCGCCAAAGTGGGGATCGACGTACTGGGCTACGAAAAAGAGGAAAAAGACCGGCTTTTGGACTGCATCAGTCGCCCCTACGGGATGGTGCTCGTGACAGGCCCGACAGGATCTGGCAAAACGGTGTCTCTTTACACTTGTTTGAATATTTTGAATCAGCCAGGAGTGAATATCTCCACGGTGGAGGACCCCGCAGAAATCAATTTACCTGGCATCAATCAGGTCAATGTGAATGAAAAAGCAGGGCTGTCGTTTTCTGTGGCTTTAAAGTCATTTCTTCGCCAAGATCCTGACGTCATCATGGTGGGCGAAATTCGCGATTTAGAGACAGCCGATATTGCGATGAAGGCAGCCCAGACCGGGCACTTGGTGCTGTCCACCCTGCATACAAATGATGCACCAGCCACCGTGACCCGCCTGCTCAACATGGGTATGGCACCCTTCAACGTCGCGGCCAGTATCCTGCTGATCACCGCCCAACGGTTGGCGCGCAAGCTTTGTGAAACTTGTAAAGTGCCCGCTGACTACCCACGAGCCGCTCTGTTACAAGCGGGCTTCACAGAAGCAGACCTGTCGGGGAACTGGCGGCCTTATCGTGCAGTAGGTTGCTCGGCATGCACCGACGGATACAAGGGCCGGGTCGGCATCTATCAGGTGATGCCCATCACAGAAAGCATTCAACAAATCATTCTCAAGCAGGGAACGTCGATGGACATCGCTCAAGAGGCTCAGCGCAACGGGGTCAGGAATCTTCGCCAGTCCGGGCTATTGAAAGTCATTCTCGGCTCAACCACCCTAGAAGAGGTGATTTCGGTCACAAACGTATAGCGTTATAAAGCAAATTATCTTTTTGTCTCACCGCGCTGAGATTGATACCGGAGACACCATGGCGACAGCAGCAACGACACCGAACAAAGCCATCAAAGAACTTTTGTTCGAGTGGGAAGGTAAGAACAAGACTGGCAAGATTATGCGAGGCGAGATGCGCGCCGGTGGTGAGGCTGTCGTGAGCGCCAGTCTGCGCCGCCAGGGCATCATGGTGACGAAGGTCAAGAAGCGCCGATTGTCCGGCGGTAAGGCAGTGCAGCCAAAAGACATCTGCATTTTCACACGTCAACTTGCCACCATGATGCGAGCAGGCGTGCCACTCATCCAGGCATTTGACATCGTAGGGCGAAGCAGCACCAATCCCCGCTTAACCAAACTGCTCAATGACATTCGGTCTGATGTCGAAAGCGGAAACAGTTTGTCCGTCGCTTTCAGAAAACACCCCCTGCATTTCAATGCCCTTTACTGCAACCTCGTAGAAGCTGGTGAGACCGGCGGCATTTTGGAAGCCCTGCTCGAACGGCTGGCCATCTACCAAGAAAAAACGCTGGCGATCAAAAGCAAGATCAAGTCTGCCCTTCTTTACCCAGTGGCTGTGGTTGTAGTGGCCTTCATCGTTCTGGCAGTGATCATGATTTTTGTGATCCCGGCCTTCAAAAGTGTGTTCGAGGGCTTTGGGGCAACCCTCCCGGCACCCACAATGCTCGTGATGGCAATTTCTGAATTTTTCGTGAAGTGGTGGTGGGCCATTATCGGTGGCGTAGGGGGTGGGATCTACTACTTCTTACAGACGTGGAAACGCTCCGTACCCATGCAGCGCGTGATGGACAGGTTTCTGATCAAAGTACCCGCATTCGGCCCGCTGCTTTATAAATCGGCCGTCGCTCGCTGGACTCGAACCCTGGCAACCATGTTTGCCGCTGGCGTGCCACTCGTCGAAGCCCTGGATTCCGTGGGCGGCGCGGCTGGCAATGCCATATTCCTGGATGCTACCCAGCAAATTCAGAAGGATGTATCCGCAGGTACATCCCTGACGACTGCCATGGACTCAACCGGCATTTTCCCGACCATGGTGATTCAAATGTGCACGATCGGCGAAGAGTCTGGCTCGCTCGATCACATGTTGAGCAAATGTGCCGAGTTCTTCGAGGATGAGGTGGATGAAGCCGTCAAGGGCCTCTCCAGCTTGATGGAGCCCTTCATCATCGTTTTCCTGGGCACCTTGATCGGGGGCATCGTGGTTTCGATGTATCTGCCCCTCTTCAAAATCGGTCAAGTGGTCTGACGATCCGGTGGATATCAACCTGCCGCTGGATGTACTTTTGTCGCCTGGGTTACTGGCTATTTTGGGCCTGTGCATCGGGAGTTTCCTCAATGTCGTGATTCACCGCACTCCGCTCATGCTCGAGAAGCAGTGGCGCGAGGAAGCCGCTGATGTGCTCGGCATCTCGGTGGAGGGGCCGGTGGCCCCATTGAGTTTGTCAACGCCGCGTTCGCGTTGCCCCTCGTGTGGACACCAAATCAGGTGGTTCGAGAATCTTCCAGTGCTGAGTTATGTGCTGCTGGGTGGTCGCTGTTCGGCTTGCAAGACGCCGATCTCCCTGAGGTATCCGTTCATTGAGATCTTCACTGCCTTGGTGTTCGGCCTGATCGGCTGGCGAATGGGCCCACAGCCTGCGGCGCTGCTCTGGTGTGGCTTTGTGACGGTACTGATTGGGCTGGCGGGCATCGATTGGGACACCACGTGGCTGCCCGACCATCTCACCCTGCCGCTGGTTTGGGCTGGCGTGGTGGCATCAGCGCTTGGGTGGACAGTCCCTTTGCAGCATTCTGTTTGGGGGGCTGTGGCCGGGTACATGTCACTGTGGTCAGTTTATTGGGCCTTTAAACTTCTGACCGGCAAAGAGGGTATGGGATACGGTGACTTCAAGCTCCTGGGCGCCCTGGGGGCCTGGTTGGGTGTTTACATGGTTTTGCCCGTGGTCATGCTGGCATCCCTGATCGGTGCTCTGGTGGGTATCAGCATGAAGCTTAAAGGCTCGCTGAGAGAGGGGCTGTATGTCCCCTTCGGACCATTTTTAGCCGGCGCGGGCCTTGTCGTGATGCTCCTGGGGTCCCCCATCGTTCTGAACTGGATGGGCTGGGCCGCATGAGAGCACTGAGGGCCGGCCTCACGGGCGGGATCGGCAGCGGCAAAAGTACACTCGCGAAGTACATGGCTCAGCGAGGTGTGGCGTTGATCGACACCGACGCCATTAGTCGCATGCTCACGGCACCCGGCGGTCTGGCCATCGAGCCTGTGCGTGATCAATTCGGCGATCGCTTCATTGATGCACAGGGTGGCCTTCATCGGGTTCACATGCGTGAGTTGGTCTTCGCTGATCCGCTGGCGCGCCAGGCGCTGGAGGCACTCCTTCACCCTTTGATCGACGCCGAGGCCGAATCGCAGGCGCTTGCCAGCCAAGCCGCAGTTCAAGTTTTCGATATTCCCCTGCTGGTTGAAACAGGCCGTTGGCGGCAAAAACTGCACCGCGTGATCGTGGTGGACTGTGATGAAGCGACTCAAATCCAAAGGGTGTCGCAAAGGCCTGGCTGGTCAAGCACCATGGCGCAGCAAGTGGTTCGCCAACAGGCCTGCCGAGACAACAGGCGCGTATGCGCGGATATCCTGATCACCAATCAAGATATCGACTTTCATGGCCTCTCAACGCTAGCAGACGCTGCAGTGCAGCAATTACGAGACTGGGCCTGTGGAACAATCAGCGTTACAGGTTTCTGTTCTTCAACCGCCTGATCGCTTCAAGGACACTCAGCTTGGTTCTCTACGAATACCCATTTAACGAGGGCATCCGCACGATGTTGCGGCTGGAGCATTTGTTTGATCGGCTGGGCCAGTTAATGGCCCGGGATGCAGTGGTCGATCACCACTTTGCGCTGGCAACGATTTTTGAAATCATGGATGTCGCTTCGAGAGCAGACCTGAAATCCGATCTGCTCCAGGAGCTTGACCGCAAGAAGAACGAGCTCAACAGCTACCGGGGAAACCCCTCGATCTCAGAAGGGTCCCTGGACGGCTTCATCAGCAAAATTGAATCCGTCTACAAGGGCCTCAATGAGTTGCAGGGCAAAGCAGGTCAATCGCTCACTTCGAACGAGTGGCTGATGAGCATCCGCAGCCGCATCAGTATCCCAGGCGGAACCTGCGAGTTCGATCTTCCCTCTTATTTCGCATGGCAGCAGTTTGATCCGTCGCGACGCAAGACCGATTTGTTGAAATGGGCGCAACCTTTGATGCCTTTAGCCGAGGCCCTCAACCTGTTGCTCGGCATGCTCCGAGATGCAGGGGTGCCAAACAAGGTGGCGGCAACCGCGGGGCTTTATCAACAAAGTCTGCCAGCCGGCCGCAGTTATCACCTGATGCGCGTTCGCCTGATTGATAACGACCATCTGGTGCCTGAGATCAGTGGCCATCGTTTGATGGTCATGGTCAGGCTGATGCAACAAGATGAGAATGGGCATCTCAGCTCCTGTGGCAGCGATGAGAATTTTGAGCTCACCCTCTGCAACTAAGGTGCGCTGGTGATGCCAGAAGTGTCCTGCCCACGCTGCAAGGCCCTTTGCGCCTACGCCCCGAGCAACCCGTATCGCCCGTTTTGCAGTGAACGCTGCAAACATCTCGACTGGGGAGCCTGGGCGAATGAGGCCTATCGGCTTGAGGCATCTCCCCCTGACCCAGATGACGAGGCTGCCAAGCACGAACTTGGGGGCCTGAACTAGGGAGCTTTACTTGGACGTCTCCAGGAAAGAGGTTTCCTAGCAGCCTGTCGGACTTGCGGCGTCGAAAGCGAAAATCAGCCCCAGCGAGGCCAGTTTTTGCCGGGTTTGCAGGCCCATAGCTCAGCTATGGGCCAAAAAGACGGTGAAAAATGGGGCGCTGCGGCTGATTTGCAGCCGACGACTCCCAAGTCCGACAGGCTGCTAGG
>CANHBY010000121.1 GCA_947458895.1 Burkholderiales bacterium
CCGCAGCACGCTGATCGGCCGAGAGGCCGGCACCACCGCCACTGTCGGTGCCTGCGATGCGCCAAACAATGGGGGGCTGGGGGGGTGAAGACATGGTGGTGTGCAGGGGATCGCTCACTTCAATAAAAAAGGCTGTCCACTCACGGGCGTGCTGGCCACCGCGAAATCCTGCTTGGCCATGACGCCCGCCAGGAAGGCGGATCGGCCAGCATCAATGGCTTGGCGGAAAGCGCCTGCCATGCGAACGGGGTCTTGCGCCTGAGACACGGCCGAATTGAGCAACACCGCATCAAAGCCCATCTCGAGGGCTTGTGCCGCATGCGAAGGGGCACCGATGCCTGCGTCAATGATCAGCACGGTGTCTGGCAGCCGCTCTCGCAAGGTGCGCAAAGCAAAGGGATTGAGCAGCCCCTGCCCCGAGCCGATCGGGGCACCCCATGGCATCAACAGTGGGCAGCCCACGTCAAGCAGGCGTCGGCAGGTGATCAAATCTTCGGTGCAATAGGGAAACACCGTGAAGCCATCTCGCACCAGTTGTTCGGCGGCGATCACCAGCTCAAAGGGATCGGGCTGCAGGGTGTGTTCATCGCCGATGACTTCCAGTTTGAGCCAGTCGGTTCCATAAAGTTCACGTGCCATGTGCGCCAGTTGGATGGCGTCTCGGGCGCTGCGACAGCCGGCCGTGTTCGGCAGCAGCCGCGCACCCTGCGTTTGGAGACTTTGGCTCAGCTGCGCCATGAAACCGTTGTCGCCTGCCGCAGCCAGCGTGCGCTTGAGGCCCACCGTCACGATTTGCGTGGCGGATGCGGCGATGGCATCACTCAAGTGTTGAGGCGAGGGGTAGCCAGCGCTGCCCAGTAAAAATCGACTGTGCAGCGTGACGGGGCCAACGTGCCAGGGGTCAGTGAGTGGGGCTGTGGTCATGGGGTGTGGCGGTTGTTTGCTGGGCCTGATGGGCTCAGGTCTCCTGTGAGCGGGTTCCCTGTCCTTTCGGCGGCTGGCTGAGGGCGGCTGAAGGTGGGCCGTGAGGTATTCAGCCCCCCACGATCGGTTGAAACAGCATCACCTGATCCCCCTCATGCAACACGGTGATGGCGCGCTTGCTGCGGGCCACGAAGGACTGATTCACAGCCGTTGCCACTGCCTGTTCCGCGTGACCCATTGAAAGCAACAACTCGGCCAAGCAACTGCCGGCAGGCACGGTGTGCGCCTGCCCATCAAGCTCGATGGTGACGGTGTGGGCGGCAGCGGAAGTGGAGGCATTCATGAATAAACCGGATCCTTGGGTAAAGAAGGCGTGAACTCGGCCCAACCGGCCTGGTTCAACGCGGCTTCAATGAGTGCTGGTGCGAGCAGCCAGCCATGGCGAAAGAGGCCGTTGATGCGCACCAGGCCGGGCTCGGCGTGGACACTGGGCTCGTGATCTGGGTGGGCGGGGCGCAGGTTCGCATCGAGCCGGATGATGCGGGCTTCGGCCAGCGCAGGCACGATGCTGTAAGCGGCTGACATCAGCTCCAGGGCACTGCGCAGCGATACCGGCCCACGGTCTTCGCTTTCGATTTCACTGGCGCCCACCACGACCATGTCGTGGGGCCGGGGCACAAGATAGACGCGATGGCGGGGGTGCAATAACCGCACCGGTCGTGTCAAGCCGTGGCCTGGTGCATGCAACCAGGCCGTCTCGCCGCGCACGCCCCGCAGGGCGGGCATCTGGGGGCCGCTGTGGCCCTTGGCGGCGGCCTCGCGAGCGCCCATGCCGCGCACATCAAAGACCCTATCGAAGCGCCGCGGCTGAGTCTCGCCGGCCACCCACAATTGGCCCGCCTCGAGCTGCTGAACATGGCAAGACCATGCCCACTGAACCCCATGCTGTAAGGCTTGGGCATGCAGCGCCAGCAGGGTACTGGGCGGGTCAATTTGGCCCTCGCCTGGCAAGAGCCACGCATGCGCCACGCCGTGCAGCTCAGGCTCCAGCTCGCGCAAAGCGGCCGGCGTCAAGGCCTCGGGGGGGGGCATTTCCGGTGGCGCATGATCCAGGCGCGACAACACGCGCGTTGCTGCGCCCAGATCACTGCGATGGGCCACCAACAGGCTGCCTTTTTGCGCGAAAAAAGGTGCCTGGGGCAGCGAGGCCACGATCTGTGGCCACAGGGTCAAAGACCGCAGCCCCCAGCGAGCGATTTGCGGCGTGGCGCAGTCGAGCTCAGCCAGGGGGCTGAGCATGCCTGCGGCGGTGAAAGCAGCCGCACCCTGGCCGTCATAGCGGGGTTGTGCATCCACTGCCGGGTCGAACACCGTGACCTGATGCCCAGCCTGGCAAGCCTGCCAGGCCAGCAAGCGGCCCAACAAGCCCGCCCCTGCAATGCCGATGCTCAGACCGCCGGCCATGGCTCACTCACGCCTCAGTCTTGATCGGAATGTAGATCTCGCCACCCTTGGCTTTGAACTGCTCCGATTTTTCAGCCATGCCCTTGGTGAGCGCCTCTTGTTCGCTCAGGCCCTTTTGGGCAGCGAATTCGCGCACATCTTGCGTGATCTTCATCGAGCAGAACTTCGGCCCGCACATTGAGCAAAAGTGGGCGACCTTGCTCGAATCTTTGGGCAGGGTTTCGTCGTGGAACTCGCGCGCCGTGTCGGGGTCGAGGCTGAGGTTGAATTGATCGGTCCAGCGGAACTCAAAGCGAGCCTTTGAGAGCGCGTCATCGCGCGCCCGAGCACCTGCATGGCCCTTGGCCACGTCAGCCGCATGGGCGGCGATCTTGTAAGCAATGATGCCTTCCTTGACATCATCACGGTCCGGCAGCCCCAAGTGTTCTTTGGGGGTCACGTAGCACAGCATGGCGGTGCCCATCCAGCCGATCATGGCCGCACCGATGGCGCTGGCAATGTGGTCGTAGCCTGGGGCCACGTCGATCGTCAAGGGCCCTAGGGTATAGAACGGTGCTTCATGGCAGTGCTTGAGCTGCTCGTCCATGTTGGCCTGAATCATGTGCATGGGCACATGGCCGGGGCCTTCAATCATGGTTTGCACGTCGTGCTTCCAGGCTACCTGGGTGAGCTCGCCCAAGGTGCGCAATTCAGCGAACTGCGCCTCATCATTGGCGTCGGCAGCTGAGCCGGGGCGCAGGCCATCACCTAAAGAGAAGGTCACGTCGTAGGCCTTCATGATTTCGCAGATCTCTTCGAAGTGCGTGTACAGGAAGTTTTCTTTGTGGTGGGTGATGCACCACTTGGCCATGATGGAGCCGCCGCGCGAGACGATGCCGGTGCGCCGGTCGGCGGTAAGGTGAATGAACGGCAGCCGCACGCCGGCGTGGATGGTGAAGTAGTCCACCCCTTGTTCGGCCTGTTCGATCAGCGTGTCGCGGAAGATGGACCAGGTGAGCTCTTCGGCGATGCCGCCCACTTTTTCCAGCGCTTGGTAGATGGGCACGGTACCGATGGGCACGGGGCTGTTGCGCAAAATCCAGTCGCGAGTGGTGTGAATGTGGCGACCGGTTGAGAGGTCCATCACATTGTCTGCACCCCAGCGAATCGCCCACACCAGCTTCTCGACTTCTTCTTCAATGGAGGATGTGACCGCCGAGTTGCCAATGTTGGCATTGATCTTGACCGCGAAGTTGCGGCCAATGGCCATCGGCTCTACTTCGGGGTGGTTGATGTTGGCGGGGATGACCGCGCGGCCACGAGCCACTTCGGCTCGCACAAATTCAGGCGTGAACTCGGTGGGCAGTTGTGCCCCCATGCTGTTGCCGCGGCGGCGCTGTTCGCGCTCGGTGCTGGCCAGGTATTCGCGCATCCACTCGCGCTTGCCGTTTTCGCGCAGCGCAACGTATTCCATCTCGGGGGTAATGATGCCGCGACGGGCGTAATGCATTTGACTCACATTGCCACCCGCCTTAGCGCGGCGCGGCTGGCGCTGCAAGCCTGCCGCCTGGGCGCGCAGTTCGGCCAGGCCCTCACTGTCACGCTCCGCGTTGCGCAGGCCGTCGTCCAAGGCGGCGTGTTGACGGCCACTGTAGGTTTCGGTGTCACCGCGCGCGTCAACCCAGGCGCTGCGCAAATCAGGCAGGCCGCGGCGGATGTCGATGTGGGCGTTGGGGTCGGTGTAGGGCCCCGAGGTGTCGTAGAGCGTGACGGCTTCGCCGTTGGTCAGGCTCACCTCGCGCATGGGCACGCTGATGTCGGTCAGGGCGCCAGGCACATACACCTTGCGGGAGGCCGGCAGCGGATTGCGCAGCGACTCCAGCCGGGTAACGAAATCAACAGCCAGTGTGTCGGGGGCGTTCATAGGGGCTCCTTCGTGAGTGGGTCTGTGCTCCGAAGGTCGAACCCCGTGCGCTGACAGGCAAAGCCCGCGAACAGCAAAGGGGTTAAAGGCTCTTCTTACGCCGGTTCGAACCGGTTCAAGTTCGCGGGTTTGGGCTGAATCACCATCTCAGCATGCGAAAGGCATGCACCCCGGAGCAACAAAGTATTGTGCTTGTTGCTCTCGGCCGCTGTCAACCTGCCTCTAGCAGCCTTCGGGATGAAGGTCCAGAGGCCGAAGTTCTAATCGAGATGGCTGCCCATTGGGAAACCCCAAGACGCCCTGAAACGACACCAGCCCGAGGCCGAACTCACAGGGTCACGTCTTGTCTTTTGCCATGATTGCCGATAAGCTCTTTCCATGGCACGACAACCCCGAATTGAATTCCCTGGTGCGGTTTACCACGTCACAAGTCGAAGCGATCGGCAAGAGCCGATCTTTGAAGACGACGAAGACCGACACGCCCTCCTGACCCTCGTGGCCCAAGCCATGGAGCGCTTTGACGCCCAGGTTTTGGCCTACAGCTTGATGGGCGATCACTACCAATTTGTGCTCTACACCCGTAAGGCCAATCTCTCGCTGATCATGCGTCAGATCAACAGCGTGTACACCCAGCGATACAACCTCAGGCATGGCACCCAAGGTCAGCTGTTCCAGGGCCGCTTCAAAGCCACCTTGGTCGACCGCGACGCCTACTTGCCCGAGCTTTGCCGGTATGTTGAACTCAATCCCGTGCGGGCTCACCTGGCCGATGATGTGGCCAGCTGGCCCTGGTCGAGCTATCGCTCCCATGCGGGCTTGGCGCCTACACCTGCTTGGCTAGACACTCAGGGCTTGCATGCCCATGTGCTGGGCGAAACACCCACCACGGCCCGGCATCACAAAGAAGCCGCTCGTCGCTACGCAAATTTGGTGGGCAAAGACCTCAAAGCCCACCCAGAGAGTAACCTGTGGGCTCGAGGCTTGCGCCGGCAAATTTACTTGGGCGACGACGCCTTTGTTGAGCGTATGCAGGCCCAAGCCAAAACGTTGCGCCTTTCGTCGACCAGCGTACCCAGGCAACAGCGCCTCAAACCACGAGAAATCGCCGGCTGGATCGCCAGCGCCGGCTCCAGAGATCAAGGGATCTTTGATGCCTTCACCCAGGGCGGGCACACGATGACTGCGATAGCGAAAGCCATGGGGTTATCAGTTTCTCGGGTCAGTCGCGTGATCCGCGTCGTGGAAAGCGCGCAAAGCTTAGGAGATGGGGACAGGTCTTGACACGACACTAGTGTCGTGTCAAGGCTGAAATGCCGCTTGCTCGCTGGCTCTCAAACCCGATGGCGTCGTTGCTTCTCGTCGTCATAGC
>CANHBY010000122.1 GCA_947458895.1 Burkholderiales bacterium
CTGGCACCCGCGCCATCTTCCAACGCCAGCTCACCAACTGCATCAAGCGCGCTCGCTTCCTGGCCATGTTGCCTTACAGCGATCAACACCGCACCTGAGGAGTCACAACATGCAAATCATCTTGCTGGAAAAAGTCGCCAACCTGGGCAACCTGGGTGATGTCGTCAAGGTCAAGGACGGCTACGCTCGCAACTTCCTGATCCCTACTCGTGCAGCACGCCGTGCCACCGAGGCAGCCATCAAGGAATTCGAAGCCCGTCGTGCTGAGCTCGAAAAAGCTGCCGCTGAAAAGCTGGCCGTTGCTCAAGCACTTGGCGACAAAATGAGCGGCCGCACCATTCATCTCACCCAGAAGGCGGGTGTCGATGGCCGTCTGTTCGGTTCCGTCACCAACGCCGACGTGGCTGATGCCCTGACCCGCATCGACTTCAAGGTGGTGAAGTCTCAGGTGCGCATGCCCAATGGTCCGCTGAAGACCGTTGGCGAGCACATCGTGAGTGTGGCACCCCACAGCGATGTGGTTGTTGACGTCAAGGTTGTGGTGGTCGGCGAAGTCGACTGATTTCGCGACACGCCCACGAAAAAGGCCGGCATTGCCGGCCTTTTTCGTGGGCGCATGGTTCCTATCAGGTCGTGGCTGCCCGCCTGGGGTTCTCAGGCCGCTTCCAGCGCGTCCATGAAACACCCAGCCACATCAAAGCCTGTTTGTTGATGGATCTCTTGGAAGCAGGTGGGGCTGGTGACGTTAATCTCGGTCAGGCAGTCACCGATCACGTCCAGGCCGACCAGCAGCAGGCCGCGTTGGTGCAAGAGGGGGCCGAGTGTTTCAGCGATCTCGCGGTCTCTGGCTGAGAGTGGCTGGGCCACGCCCTTGCCACCTGCCGCGAGGTTGCCTCGAATTTCAGTGCCTTGGGGAATGCGCGCCAGCGAGAAGGGCACAGGCTGGCCTGCGATCAGCAAAATTCGTTTGTCCCCGAGCGTAATTTCGGGCAAATACCGCTGCACCATCAAGGTGTGGCGCCCTTCGTCGCTGAGAGTTTCGATGATGCTGCCGAGGTTCAGGGCGTCGGGGCCCACACGGAAAATCCCCTTGCCGCCCATGCCGTCGAGGGGCTTAAGGATGATGTCGCGGTGTTCATCATGGAATTGCCGAATTTCCACCGCGTCCTTGGTCACCAGCGTGGGTGCGATGAATTGCGGAAAGGCCATGATCGACAGCTTCTCCGGGTGCTCACGAAGGGCGCTGGGCCGATTGAAGACTCTGGCGCCTTCGCGTTCGGCTTGTTGCAGCAGATGCGTGGCATAGAAAAACTCGCTGTTGAACGGCGGATCTTTGCGCATGAGCACCGCATCAAAGGCACTCAGATTGGTGGTTTGAGTGGAGAACTCTACTGGCTCGAACCAGGGTAGTGTCGTGTCAGGGCTGAAATGTCGTTTGATCGCGCCGCCATCGGGTTTGAGGGCCAGCGAGCAAGCGGCATTTGAGTCCTGAGACGGCACTAGTGGGCCGCCTGTGAGCTGCACTTTGCGCGTTCGGGCGCACACATGGCCGCCTCTCGCCCACATCAGGTGGCTGGTTTCGCAGGCATCAATTTCATGCCCGCGGGCAGCGGCCTCGCGCATCATGGCGAAGGTGGAATCCTTGTGGGTTTTGAACTCCTCGAGGGGGTCAGCAACGAAAAGAAGTTTCATGAAGTGACCCTGGGTGGCTCGAAGAGTGTGGTGTCAGATTTCGACCTTGGAGCCGAGTTCCACCACGCGATTGGTGGGCAAGTTGAGGAAGTCGGCGGCGGCTGAGGCATTGTGGTGCATGCTGGCAAACAGTTTTTCGCGCCACATCATCATGCCGCCACCCAAGGTGGGCATCACGATGTCTCGGGAAAGGAAGTAGCTGGTTTCCATTTCATCGAGGTGAATGCTTCGGCCCTTGAGCAGGTTGAGCGCCTCGGGCACATCCGGGTCGTTCTTGAAGCCAAAATGCAGGGTGACTTGCCAGCAGTCGTGGCCCAGGGGCTCAACCTCACAGCGTTTGTCGAAGCTGATCCAGGGCTTTTCATGGTGCTTGACGGTCACGAACAAATTGGTCTCGTGCAGCACCTTGTTGTGCTTGAGGTTGTGCAGCAGGGCGTTGGGTGTGATGCCTGGGTCACTCACCAAAAACACAGCGGTGCCCTCTACACGAGCTGGTGGGTTGATGAACACAGCCTCCAGGAATGCGGGCAGTTCGATGGAATCGGAGCGAAGCCGGTCGCGCATCAACTCGCGCCCTTGCTTCCAGGTCATCATCAGCGTGAACATCACCAGGCCGATGGCGATGGGAAACCAGCCTCCATCGAAGATTTTGATGATGTTGGCTGCGAAAAAAGTGAAGTCGATCAGAAAGAAAAAGCCGGTCACAGAAGCACACAGCAGCAAGGGTAACTTCCAGCTGTAGCGAATGACAAAGAAGGTCATCACGGTGGTGATCAGCATGTCGGTGGTCACTGCAATGCCGTAGGCTGAGGCCAGCTGGCTGCTCGAGCCGAAGGCCAGCACCGCCATCACGATGCAAACGAACAAGGTCCAGTTGATGAAGGGCACATAAATTTGTCCTGTTTCCCGAACAGAGGTGTGATGAATTTGCATCCGGGGTAAATAGCCCAGCTGAATCACTTGCTTGGTGACAGAGAAAGCAGCCGTGATCAAGGCCTGGGAGGCAATCACGGTGGCGCAGGTTGCCAGCGCGATCACGGGGTAGAGCGCCCACTCAGGCACCATCTCGTAAAACGGATTGCGAACGTTTTCGGGGTGCAGCAGCAGCATGGCACCTTGGCCGAAGTAATTGATGACCAGCGCCGGCATCACCAAAATGAACCAGGCGTAACGAATTGGGCGTTTGCCGAAGTGGCCCATGTCGGCGTAAAGAGCCTCGGCGCCCGTGACGCAAAGAACCACTGCGCCCAGCGCCACGAAGGTCACATAGGGCGCCGCAAAGGCAAAGGAGATCGCGTAGAACGGGTTCAGAGCCCACAACACGGCTGGATTGGTGAAAATGTGCTTGATGCCCAATGCGGTGAGCGCCACGAACCAAAGAACCGTAATGGGGCCGAAGAATTTCCCGACCTTCCCCGTGCCTTGGCGTTGAACCATGAACAGCAGCGCCAGAACAATCAGTGTGATGGGGAGAACATACGATTTAAGCTGAGGTGCGGCGACCTCCAGGCCCTCCACGGCAGACAGCACCGAAATGGCCGGCGTGATGACGCCATCGCCGAAAAAGATGGCGGTTCCAAAAATGCCAAAGATCAGCAGCCGACTGCGTGTTTTGGGTCGATCTTTGACTGCTTGGGAGGCCAGTGCCAACATGGCAATCAAGCCGCCTTCGCCGTTGTTGTCGGCTCGCAAAATGAGCACTACATATTTGAAGGACACCACAATCATCAGTGTCCAAAATACCAATGACAGAACGCCGTAGATGTTGTCGGGGGTCAAGGGCACATGCCCTTGAGCGAAAACTTCCTTGAGTGCGTAGAGGGGGCTGGTTCCGATGTCGCCATAGACGACGCCGATCGCGGCCAATGTGAGGGCTGCAAAACCGGAGGAGGTGCGTGCTTGAGTCAAGATTCACTTCGGCCCCTGGGTAGGGGCACTCGTCAACATCAGGGCGCTGATTTTGCTCCTCGCCTGCGCGTGTCGCTTGAGCTTGTGGTTCCATGGCAACGCTGCTGGGTAATGATCTGGGTTCTCCCTGTGCGAAGGGGGCTCTTTATCCCTGACTACAATCGGGTTTTGTCTCGAATCTATGCCCAGAAAATCCGTAATGATCCCTCAGCCTGATTCGCCCTCGCTGCCCTCAACTTACGAGGAGGCCTTGGCCGAGCTGGAGAGGCTGGTTGCCGCGATGGAGGGGGGGCAGATGCCGCTGGACCAGTTGATTGAAAACTACCGCCGCGGTGCTGATCTGTTGCAGTTTTGCCGCGCTCGGCTGGAGGTTGTCGAGCAGCAGGTCAAGGTTCTGGAAGATGGCCAACTTAAGCCGTGGATGGCGTCATGAGAGATTTTGATGTTTGGGTACGTTCGGAGCTCGATGCAGTTGAGTCGGCATTGAGCGCCTGGGTGCCTGCTGAAACGCCTGCAGGCCTGGGGCTGGCCATGCGTTATGGCGTGCTCGATGGTGGCAAGCGCGTGCGGCCATTGCTGGTGCTGGCTGCCGCTGAGGCCGTGGGGGGCTCGCGTGAATTGGCCTTGAGAGCAGCGTGTGCGGTCGAGCTGATCCATGCCTACTCGCTGATCCACGACGACATGCCGTCTATGGATAACGATGTTTTGCGCCGTGGTAAGCCAACGGTTCACGTCCAGTTTGGCGAGGCTGTCGCCATGTTGGCCGGTGACGCCATGCAAGCCCTGGCCTTCGAAGTGCTCACCCCTGATGAGGGCGTGCCCATCGATTTGCAGGCGCGTTGGTGCAGCCTGTTGGCCCGTGCCTCGGGTTATGCCGGCATGGCCGGTGGTCAGGCAATTGACTTGGCCAGTGTGGGCAAAGTCCTGAGCGAGAATGAGCTGAGGCTCATGCATGGCCTCAAGACGGGCGCGCTGTTGCGGGCCAGTGTAGTCATGGGGGCGGCCTGCGCGCCCAGCCATCCACAAGCCCAGCAGGCGTTGCTTGATTTTGGCGATGCGATTGGGCTGGCTTTTCAGGTGGTAGATGACATACTCGACGTCACTCAGGCTTCAGAGACCCTGGGAAAAACCGCTGGCAAAGACGAGCACGCCAACAAGCCAACTTACGTCAGCATTCTTGGCCTGGAAACGGCCATTCAATATTCCATGACCTTGCGAGAGCAGGCCCTGGCTGCCTTGGATCGCAGCGGCTTGCAAAGAGCCGGCTATTTGAGAGCCTTGGCCGACAAGGTCGTTCAAAGGGAGAGTTGAGTCCATGACCACCTCAATGTTACGAACCATCGACAGCCCAGCCGACCTGCGAACACTGTCGCGTCAGGATCTGGATCGGCTGGCGCATGAGTTGCGTGAGTTCGTTTTGCACAGCGTGTCGCAAACCGGGGGGCATTTGTCGAGCAACCTGGGCACGGTCGAGCTGACGATCGCGCTGCACTATGTTTTCAACACGCCGTATGACCGCCTGTTCTGGGATGTGGGTCACCAGACCTATCCCCACAAAATCCTGACCGGCCGCAGGGATCGCATGGGCAGTTTGCGTCAGCTGGGTGGTATCAGTGGGTTCCCTCGGCGCAGTGAAAGTGAATACGACGCCTTTGGTACGGCGCATTCTTCCACCTCGATTTCAGCGGCCTTCGGCATGGCCATGGCGGCCAAGCTCAAAGGTGAGGATCGTCGAACCGTGGCCGTCATTGGTGATGGCGCCATGACAGCCGGCATGGCCTTCGAGGCCTTGAATAACGCTGGCGTGGCGCACGCCAGTGGTTTGGCTGACATGCTGGTGGTGCTCAACGACAACGACATGTCGATTTCTCCGCCGGTGGGCAGCTTGAACCGCTACTTTGCGCGCTTGATGAGTGGCAAGTTTTACGCTACTGCGCGAGACACCGCCAAGAGCGTGCTGAAAAACGCGCCACCGTTATTTGAGCTGGTCAAGCGTCTCGAAGAGCATGCCAAA
>CANHBY010000123.1 GCA_947458895.1 Burkholderiales bacterium
AAGGCGGAGCAACGCCGCCAGCGCGCCGCAGTGCTGCCCAATCGGGTGCGTAGCGCTTTCACCCAAAAGGTGATGGGGTTCGTGTGCGAAATTCTGAGCGTTCATCAGGTTCTGCCAGCGGAAGTAAGCGGTCAACTGCAGTTTTTAGGTTTAATCGCGTCGCCATCAAGCCCGCTGGCTAGGCGCGACGAGGAGTCATAGCGTGGGCTATGACGACGAGAAGCAACGACGCCATCGGGTTTGAAGGCAAGCGAGCAAGCGGCATTTGAGCCTTGACACGGCACTAGGTCAAGTCATGCATGAAATAATCGTTCGATTCTACAAACGGTGCTGTCTTTATGGAGGGTTTGTGAGCCGCCTTCTAGACGTCCGTTACCCACCATTCCTTCTTTGATTGGCCTTTTGTGCGCCTTGGGTTTCGTTTTTTAATTTGGCTGGGTACCCTGAGCGCACTGGTCTTGAGCAGCGCGCCTGGGTTGGCGCAGGTGTCTGCCCCAGCCCCCACCACCGTCGAGGCCAAGGAAATTCGCGGTACGCCCGATCAACAAACCATTGCCGAAGGCAACGCGGTGCTCACACATGAGGGCACGACTGTCCGGGCCGACATGATCACCTACGACCGGCCGACCGGCGTCGCGCGGGCCATTGGCAATGTCGAGATTCTGAAAAACGGCGATGCGTATCGCGGCCCGCTGCTGCAACTTCAAATCGAAACCTATGAAGGTTTCTTCTCGAACCCCACCTATGTGTTGCGACGCAATGGCGCCATGGGATCTGCGCAGCGAATTGATTTTCTGGACAAGTACCGTGCCGTGGGTACCCAGGGTACTTACTCCACTTGCACCCCTGACGATGATGCTCAGGTGGGTTGGATGCTCAGCGCCGGTCGTTTGACGGTGGACTACGAGAAAAACGAGGGCGTGGCGGAGGGGGCTGTTTTGCGTTTTCTGGGCGTTCCAATTTTGGCTGCGCCGGTCTTGAGCTTTCCTCTGTCCAGTGAGCGCAAGTCAGGGTGGTTGCCCCCCAGCATTGAGGTTGACAGCAGCAGCGGCCTGCAAATGTCTGTGCCTTACTACTGGAACATCGCGCCTCACATGGACGCCACCTTGGCGCCAGAGCTCAGCTTGCGCCGAGGCACCGGCTTGAACACCGAGTTTCGTTACTTGCAGCCCGACTACAAGGGCACCATCGACCTGAACTGGCTGCCCCACGACAAAGTGGCTGACAGCAGCCGTTACCGGCTCAACTTCAACCATGGGGCTCGTGTGGATGACAACACCCAGGTGAACCTTCATCTCATCAGGGTGTCAGACAACGATTACTGGAAAGACTTTCAAACGGCCCGTGACCTTATTGGCCTGACCCCTCGGCTTCTGAATTCCAATCTTGATGCGCGGCATGTGGGTGCCGACTGGACGACCTACGCCAAGGTTCAGAGCTGGCAGGTGCTGCAATCTTTGGTGCCCGGCGAGGGCATTGATGCCCCTTACCAGCGCACGCCGCAAATCGGCGCGCGCACCCAACAGTTCTTCGGCCGCAACCTGAGGCTAGACTTCGAAACCGAGTTCAACCAGTTCAGCCTGCCGGCAGGCGCGAGCAGTGCCCAGTACCCTACTGGCAGCCGCATTCATTCTTTGGCCACTTTCAGCTACCCGTGGGTCTCGCCAGCCTGGAGCCTGACCCCGAAGATCTTATTGAACGCTGCCACTTATGCGCTCGACACACCGCTCATGGCCGGACCCCATGCGGGGCAAAAGTCGGTGACGCGGGTCATCCCCACCACCAGCCTCGACAGCAGTTGGGTGCTGGAGCGCGACAGTCAATGGTTCGGGCGATCAATACGGCAAACCCTTGAGCCCCGTTTGGTGTATTCCTACACCCCCTTTTACGATCAAACGGGCCTGCCAAACTTCGATTCTGCGCCCAGAGATTTCACTTTTGAGTCCATCTACTCGGCCGACAACGCCTTCACAGGCGTCGACCGAGTGGCCGACGCGTACCAAGTCACGGCCAGCATCAGCACCCGTTTGATTGACCCCGCAACGGGTGCTGAAGCACTGCGTCTGGGGTTGGCACAGAGGTATCTTTTGCGCGATCAGTTGGTGACCTCTGATGGTGTGCCCCTGACCCAGCGTCTGTCGGATGTCTTTGTGATGGGCTCCACCAACGTGATCCCCCAATGGACCCTGAATGCCACGATTCAATACAACGCCGAGTTGGCTCGCTTGCAGCGCTCGGTGTGGGGGGGGGCTTATTCGCCGGGCCCATTTCGCACCCTCTCCGCCAGCTACAACACCGACCGCGTGGCCAACACCGAGCAGGTCTCACTGGGTTGGCAGTGGCCCATCTATGGACCTCTCAACCGCACGGCTGAGCCCTTGGTCCGCGCTGCGCCGTCCACATCATCTGCTGGCTGCCAAGGTGCTTGGTACTCGGTCGGGCGCGTCAACTACAACACTCGCGACAGGACCGTGGTCGACGCGATCATGGGCCTCGAATACGATGCCGGGTGCTGGGTAGGCCGCGTGGTGGCGCGCCGGCTGTCCACGGGCTTGAACGAGTCGGTCACCGGCATTGGCTTCCAGCTCGAACTGGTCGGCCTCTCACGCTTGGGCTTTGGCTCGAATCCTGTGCAGGTTCTGAAAGAGAATGTCGGGGGCTATCAGCCCTTGCGCAACTGACCTATAGCTGGTCATACCCACTGCCTATCCATGACTGAATACTCTCTCCAAACGCGCTCTCGCGCAACCGCTTCACACCGTGTGATCGAATGGGCTGCGCGGTGCGTTTTGAGCGCGCTGATGGCCTCGGCCCTTTGTTTGGCGCCGGCCGCACAGGCTCAGGTCAAGGAATCTAAATCTGCCAAGACGCTCAAAACGCCCAAAACGGCGCCTCGGCCCAGCCAGGCTGCCCCCCCGGCCGCGACCCCCGCCCCCCCAGTTGAACCGCCCTCCGCCCCGGGGGTTGGCGCCGCGGGCGACTACATCGTGGTGCTCGTCAATAATGAGTTGATCACAGCGATTGAGCTGGCGAACCGGTTGGCCTTGGTCAAACGCAATGCCCAGCTTTCGGGCACCGGCCTGCCGCCAAAAGATGAGCTCAGGCAGCAAGTGCTCGACACCATGATCGATGAGCGCGTGCTCGTCACCCATGCGCGCGAAGTGGGCCAGCGCGTAGACGATGCTGAGCTGGATCGCTTGATCGCCAACCAAGCGCAGCAAAATCAACTCACAAGCGTTGAGCTCAAAGAACAGTTGCGAGCCGAAGGCATTGACTTCAACACCTACCGCAATAACCTGCGCGACCAACTTCTGATCGACCGTGTTCGTGAACGCGAGATCCAGGCACGCGTTCGAATCACGGATGCTGAGCTTGAAAGTTTCATGGCGCAGCGCCTTCAAGAATCAGGCCTGAGCATGGAGTACAACATCGCTCAAGTGCTGATCCGGGTGCCTGAAGGGGCCAGCGAGGCACAGGTCGCTCAAAAACGCGCTCTTGCCGACACCGCGCTCCAGCGGCTGCGCAGCGGTGAGCCCATGGATTCGGTGGCGAAGGCCCTGTCTGAAGACGATAACAAAGACAAAGGCGGGGCTTTGGGCCTGCGCAACGCTGATCGATTGCCCGATGTGTTCATTGAGCAAGTGCGTGACCTGAAGGCCGGTGAGCCCGCGCCTGCCGTGCTGCGCACGGGGGCGGGCTTTCATGTGCTGCAGTTGATTGAGAAGCGAAACGCCACCAGCGTTCCGATGGGGCAAACACGAGCCTGGCACATCTTGCTGCGCCCCTCCAAGGAGCTCAGCCGGGATGCCGCCCTGCGTCAACTGGCCGAATTCAAGAAGCAAATTCAATCAGGCCGCCGAAGCTTCGAGCAGCTCGCACGCGAGCACTCCCAGGATGGCAGCGCACCTCAAGGCGGAGATTTGGGCTGGACAATGCAGGGCAGCTTCGTGCCCGAGTTCGAGGCCGTCATGAACGCTTTGCCGGTGGGGGAGCTGTCTGACCCCACGGTGTCGCGTTTCGGCGTTCACCTCATCCAGGTCACCGACCGCAAGAAGGTGCCCGTGGAAATTAAGCAGCTGCGAGAGGTAGCGCGCAACGCGCTGCGCCAACAAAAATCCGAGGCGGCGCTCACCGAGTGGCTGAAAGATCTGCGCTCCAGGGCTTACATCGAATACCGTGAGGTGCCGCAATAACGCGGCCAAGCATCTTGACTCGCCACATCCCTCGCAAACGCTTCGGCCAGCACTTTCTGGTCGACTCTTTCATCATTGACCGAATCGTTCAGCTCATTCGCCCCCAGCCTGGCCAGGCCCTGGTTGAAATTGGCCCAGGTTTGGGTGCCCTGACAAAGCCCGTGCTGAGCTTTTGCGAGCGGCTGACCGTGGTCGAGATCGACCGCGACCTGGCTGCGAGGTTGCGCCAACAGCCGCAGCTCGAGGTGCTCGAGTCTGATGTGCTGAAGGTTGACTTCCGGGCGCTCTCACAAGCCCGCCAGCAGCGTCTGCGCATCATCGGGAACCTGCCTTACAACATCTCTACGCCTATTTTGTTTCACCTGCTGCCCGCCGCCGATGCCGTGATTGACCAGCACTTCATGCTGCAAAAAGAAGTGGTGGATCGCATGGTGGCCTCGCCCTGTACCAAAAACTACGGCCGGCTTTCGGTGATGCTGCAGTGGCGCTATGAAATGGACAATATGCTGGATGTGCCCCCCGAGTCCTTTGACCCCCCGCCACGCGTTGATTCAGCCGTGGTGCGCATGGTGCCTAGGGGCCAGCCTGCACGCTGCTCTGTTGAGCTGCTGAGCGAGTTGGTGGCTGCGGCGTTCTCGCAGCGACGCAAGCTGCTACGCCACACCCTGGGCCAATGGTTACAAGCCCGGGGCGCCACCATGGCCTTCGATCTGCAGCGTCGTGCAGAGGAGGTGCCAGTGAGTGAGTATGTCAACCTGGCCCTGGCTTGTGAAGGTGCTGCTGCGGCCTGACGCTCTCCCCCACATCCCCACGCAGGCGCGAATCCAGGCAAGCGTTGCCACCACGGGTTGCCTCCACCCGCCCATTCCTTCTCCAAACGCCGAATAAGCCCGGAAATGGCGCATTTATTCCTTCATTTGGCACCCCATGCTGCCGATTTGAAGATCATGATTCTCTTATTGGTAATCACGGTGAACTTCGGGCAGCGAGGCCGGCGTTCGGTGCTGGGCGGGCTGGGAGTGTGGGCGGCTGGTGGGGGGCTTCCTCCGCGGCGCTCACGTGAGATGCCAAGTGGTTTTACTGCGTGGGGAGGTTGATCGTGCGGAACAGTCTTGGTGCACCGCTTGTGTATGAACTTCGTGGGTCGTGCCGCCACAGTTTGTCGCGCTTGCTGTTGCTGGTGCTCGGTGCCCTGACTGCCGTGCCCCGCTCGGCTTTGGCGCTGGACGTCAATGCTTTGCCCACGGGGGCGCAGGTGAGTGCGGGGGCGGCCACGGTGAGCCAGTCGGGCAACCGGATGGATGTTAACCAGGCGAGTGAGCGGGCTTCTTTGAACTGGGCTTCGTTCAACATTGGCCGGGATGCCAAGGTGCAGTTTAATCAGCCCTCCAGCAGCTCGGTGGCTTTG
>CANHBY010000124.1 GCA_947458895.1 Burkholderiales bacterium
CCCCATGCGCCGAAATACACGCCGTTGCTCAGTGCGTAATCCACCCCAGCGGAAACGGCTGGCTTAAGGCGGGTTTGGGAGATGCCGCGGTAGCGGTAATCGCTGCTGAGCGCCGCATTGAACGAGAGTGCGTTGCCCTCGGCATAAGACAGAGTGGGTACAGCCGTCAAAGCAATCATGGCTGCCATGGCCAATTGAACTTTTTTCAAGTTGTTTCTCCAGGATCGACAGGAGCGACATACCCCTGACTGATCTGGCCACAGCAGATTTTGTGCCATGCAGCAGTCGGCGCTTTTCCAGAGCCAGATGCGCTCGTGGCGGATCGATCCTGGTGCATCGCATTTATTTGGTGCAAATATATGGCGCAATTTTGGTGTGCGCATTAGTTTGGTGCGTTTGGGTGGGTGGCTATTTTGGGCGGTTCGGGTAACTTTTGTTGCGTAGGTTCAATGGCATACCGGGCCAAACTGTCCTCACCTCAAACCATAAAGGACAAGCGGATGTCGTTGGCCGTTCTACGCAGCCGTGGCCTGGAGGGCCTCGAGGCCCCAGAAATCACCGTCGAAGTACATCTCAGCAACGGCCTGCCCAGCTTCACGCTGGTGGGCCTGGCCGAAACCGAAGTCAAAGAAGCTCGCGAGCGGGTTCGCTCCGCGCTCCACAACAGTGGCTTGGCCTTTCCCAGTAACCAGCGCATCACCGTCAACCTGGCCCCCGCCGAGTTGCCCAAGGAATCGGGGCGGTTTGATCTGCCGATTGCCCTGGGCATTCTTGCGGCCAGTGGGCAGATCGATGCCAAGCTTCTCGATGAATTTGAGTTCGTCGGTGAATTGTCTTTGGCGGGCGATGTTCGCCCCGTCCGGGCTGCCTTGCCGCTCGCCTTGGGCCTGCGCCGTGGGGGCTGTGAACGCTCGTTGGTGCTGCCCTCTGCCAGTGCCTGCGAGGCGGCCCTGGTGCCTGGCCTCACGGTGCACAGGGCCGACCACCTGTTGGATGTGGTGCGTGCCATGCTGCCTGGCGACAACCCTCTACGTGAGGCTTTGCCCCTCGCCAAACCTGCCGCCACCCCCTGCGTGAACGAGGCGCCGGCACTCGACTGGCGCGATGTCAAAGGCCAGTCCGCAGCCAAGCGGGCCCTGGAGGTGGCCGCAGCAGGGGGGCACAGCGCATTGATGGTGGGGCCACCCGGCACCGGCAAGTCGATGCTGGCCCAACGCTTCGCCCAGATCCTGCCTCCACTCGGCGAAGGCGAGGCCTTGGCCTCGGCGGCCATCCTGAGCCTGGCCGGCCGGTTTCAGTCGCACCTGTGGGGCAAGCGCCCCTTTCGCGCCCCACACCACAGCGCCACTGCTGCGGCCTTGGTGGGCGGCGGCTCGCCACCCAGGCCGGGTGAAATTTCACTGGCCCACGAGGGCGTGCTGTTTCTGGACGAGCTGCCCGAATACCCGCGAAACGCGCTGGAAGCCCTGCGCGAGCCCCTTGAAAACGGCCGCATCACGATTTCGCGCGCGGCTCGCCAAGCCGAGTTTCCGGCGCGCTTCCAGTTGCTCGCCGCCATGAACCCCTGCCCTTGCGGCTATTTGGGGCACCCCACGCGCGCCTGCCGCTGCGCGCCAGATGCGGTTGCTCGCTACCAGGGCAGGCTCAGTGGCCCGCTCTTGGACCGCATTGATCTCCAAATAGAAGTCCCAGCCCTCAGTGCCAGTGTTTTGGCCGCCGCGGCCGAGGGAGACACCAGTGAGCAGGTCGCCCAGCGCGTGGCCCAAGCTCAATCGCTGCAACTTGCCCGCCAAGGCTGCCTCAATGCAGGCCTTCGGGGGCCCGCCCTCGACGCCCATTGTGCCGTTGAAGGCCGGGCGGCCGAATTTCTTCACGCCACCTGCAACCGCCTGGGTTGGTCCGCGCGCAGCTACCAGCGCGTGTTGCGAATCGCCCGAACCGTGGCTGACCTGAAGGCCGAGGCGAGTCTGGGTATCGAGGACTTGGCCGAGGCGATTCAGTACCGGCGGGCACTCAAAGGCTGATCCGTAGGCCGGGTTGCATTAACCCTAGCAGCCTGTCGGACTTGGGAGTCGTCGGCTGCAAATCAGCCGCAGCGCCCCAAGTCCGGCAGGCTGCTAGGCAGGGCTGACGCAATATGTCGGTGTCATGGCCATGGCCAAGCCGTCCAGATTCGGGGGCGTACGCCGAAAGTCGCCCCGGTGTGCTCCTCAGTGCCCCATGAAGCAAAAAGCCAAATTGGGCTTGTGGCCTGAGATCAACTCAGCCAACGCACGTCCTGAACCCGCGCCGTGCGTCCAGCCCAGAGTGCCATGGCCTGCATTGATCCACAGGTTGCCCAGGCGGCTGCGACCGATGTAGGGGATGTTGCTGGGGGTGCTGGGCCGCAGGCCGGCCCAAAAGTGGGGCTCGCTGGTGTCTGCCACGCCCGGAAAAAGTTCTTCATAGCGGTTGACCAAGGCGGCGCAGCGTACACGCGCCGTAGGGCTGTTGAGCGAGGTGTCATAGCCTGCCATTTCGGCGGTGCCCGCGATGCGTACATGGTCGCCGAGGCGGCTGATGGCGATTTTTCGGTCATCGTCGATCATGCTGACCATGCTGGCTGTCTCGGGGCGCTTCAGGCGCAGGGTGGCTGAATATCCTTTGGCAGGGTAGATGTTGAGTCGAATGCCCAGAGGGCGCAGCAGGGGCGCCGTGAAGCTGCCCAGGGCGGCCACGAAGGCATCGCCCCGCACTACTTGCCGCTGGCCGGGCAGCTCATCGCGAACGGTGACTGACACCAAGGCCTGGTCCTTGGCCTCTAATGACACGATGTTTCGCCCATATAAAAACTTCGCGCCCCGAATTTCGCAATGGCGTGCCAAGGCCTGTGTGAAGGCGCAGGCGTCGCCTGATTCGTCGCTGGGTGTGTAGATGCCGCCAAACATGCGGTCTGCAAAGGGCCGCAAGGCAGGCTCTACGCTGAGCACCTGCTCCGTGCTCAGCACCTGGCGCACGACACCGTGGCGAGCCATGATCTCGGCCGCTTTGACTTCAGCCTTGAAGCCTTCAGGGGTGCTGAAAAAATGCAGAATGCCGCGCTCCAGGCGGTGGTATTCGATGCCTGTGGTGGCCACCAGATTCTTGAGCGTCTCGTGGCTGTAGCGGCCCAGCGCCACCAGTTGGGCCACGTTGCGCTCAAACGCTGGCGTGTTGCATTGGGCTAAAAAGCTCAGCCCCCAGCGCCATTGGTGCACATCCCAGTGCGGCCGAAACAGCAGCGGCGAGTCGTCGCGCATCAGCCACTTGAGAATTTTGAGGGGCGCGCCAGCGTTGGCCCAGGGCTCGCAGAAGCTGACAGAGATTTGTGCGCCATTGGCAAAGCTGGTCTCCAGCGCGGCATCGCGCTGGCGATCGATCACCGTGACCTCATGGCCCTCGTTCAGCAAGAACCAAGCGGTACTCACCCCCATGATGCCCGCGCCCATCACGATGACTCTCACGTCACGCTCCTTGGCTTGGTTGGACACACGAGGCCATTGTCTGTCCACTGCGCCTCAGTGAGCCATTTGAACGATCAATCTTGCGGCAAAGTGTGTGAACCCTTGCGCTGATTGGCCTCTTGTGCATTCGTCACGATCACCGATTGGTGGATGGCACCGAACAAACTCAGGCCGTCGCGTCCCTTCATCTCAATGCGCACGGTGTCGCCGTGTTGCATGAATTCGGTCTTGGGTTCGCCGTGGTCGATGACCTCCAGGGCGCGCTTCTCGGCAATGCAGCAGTATCCGCGCGCCGAATCGGCGTTGCTCACGGTGCCGCTGCCGATGATTGAGCCAGCCCGCACGTTGCGGGTTTTGCACAAATGAGCAATCAGTTGCCCAAAATGAAAATGCATTTCGGGCCCGGCCTCACACAGCCCCACCCGCTTGCCGTTCCATTCACAGGCCATGTCGAGGTGCACTCGCCCATCGACCCAAGCCGCACTGAGCTCGTCGGGTGTCACGGCCACAGGGCTGAATGCGGTGGCTGGTTTGCTTTGTAAAAAGCCGAAGCCCTTGGCCAGCTCGGCACCTGCCAAGTTACGCAGACTGATGTCATTGGCCAGCGTGACCAGCCTGATGCCCTCCAATGCCTGCTCGGGCGAGGTGCCCATGGGGATGTCGCCCGTGATCACAGCGATCTCGGCCTCAAAGTCGATGCCCATTTTTTCGCTCGGCACGCAAATATCATCGTGTGCCCCGAGCATGTCATCGCTCGCGCCCTGGTACATGAGCGGATCGATTCGAAACTCTGGCGGCATCTCGGCACCACGGGCCTTTCGCACCAAAGCCACATGGTTCAAATAAGCCGAGCCATCGGCCCATTGGTAGGCTCTCGGCAGGGGGGCCATGCATTGCGAAGGGTCAAACGCAAAGGCATGCCGTGCCTTGCCATGGTTGAGCATTTGCGACAGGGCTTCCAGCTGTGGCGCCACAAAGTTCCAGTCATCCAAGACCTGCTGCAGGCGGGTCGCAATGCCGGTTGCATAATGCGCCGCACTTAAATCGCGCGACACCACAACGAGCTGCCCATCGCGCGAACCATCTTTGTAGCTGGCCAATTTCATGGTTTTAGATCATCCTTAGAAGGTTAGTGTCGTGTCAGGGCTTAAATGTCGTTTGATCACGACGCCATCGGGTTTGAGGGCAAGCGAGCAAGCGGCATTTGAGCCCTGACACGACACTATGCAAGGCGCTCATTGTCGCGCCCACCAAGATTCATGTTTCTCACCCTTCATCATTTCACTTCCACCACGTCGAAGCGGCTGCTTCAGGCCATCACGGCTCAGCCGGTTTGGCGCGGCTTGTGGCGCAGGCTGGTCGGCTGCTTCCTGGGGCTTGCGCCATGGGTTGTTGTTTTGGCCGGCGAGAGTTTGACGCCCCAGGGCGTTCCCTTGTACGCCACCCAGCCGCCCACCGCCATGACGCTGCACTACGCCCTTCAACGAGGGCGGCTAAAGGGGGAGGGCGATCTGACCTGGGCCCCCGAGGGGGCTCGCTATGCATTGACCCTCGACGGGCGCATCGCAGGCCTGCAGCTGTTGCAGCAGAGCAGCGTGGGCCAGATCAACACCTACGGGCTTGCGCCTCAGCAGTTCTCTGACCAGCGAGTCCGTGGTCCTGCCCGGGTGGCGGTCTTTCATCAAGACAAGGGTTTGATTTCCTTCTCCGGTGGGACCCCCGAGGTACCTTGGGTTCCGGGCACCCAAGATCGCCTGAGTTGGATGGTTCAACTGCCGGCCGTTGTTCGTGCGGGCGGCTTGCCCCCTGCTGCGGGCAAAAGCGTTGAGCTGTAT
Organism: Burkholderiales bacterium; assembly: GCA_947458895.1. Lineage (GTDB taxonomy): Bacteria > Pseudomonadota > Gammaproteobacteria > Burkholderiales > Burkholderiaceae_C > CANHBY01. The sequence continues at coordinate 5,318 of CANHBY010000124.1, forward strand.
GTTTCCGGTGCCAGAGGCGACGCCGACCGATGGACCTTCCGGTTTGTCGCGACCGAAGACGTGGTGACTGAATGGGGCATCATTTCTGCATTGCGCTGGGTGCGAGAGCCGCGCAGACCTCAAGACACAGCGGTAGAGATCTGGCTGGACGCTGCGCTGCATTACATGCCCGTGCGTGCGATCTTGGGGGGTGGGGCAGAGGGGGAGGCGCTGGAGCTGGTGCTGCGCAAACTAGGGCGCCCC
>CANHBY010000125.1 GCA_947458895.1 Burkholderiales bacterium
CCCCGAGGATATTTTCGACATTGCCGCCGCACACCGTTTCACCCAAACCCGCCAAGAGGCCTTAGGGCGAGCGGTGGGCCCAGACGCCTTGGTGGTGGATGTCGAGGCATCCCAACTGGCCGTGGCCCTGGTGAACCGCTACCACGCAGTGAAGAAAGCGGGGATGCTTTGAGCTTTGTCGCAGGAGATCCGGTTTTGCTGATCACTGCCCAGGGGGCCCACCTTGTTCGCCACTCTTACGCAAAATCTCTGCCTCACCGGTGGCCGACCCGACCCAGGCACGGCCCCATGCTATAAACCGAAATCTAGTGTTTGACCGGTATTTTCGTCGGCAAGCAGTAATCCGTATTGTCGGTGGTTTGACGAGTTTCCACCCTACGCGGGGCCCCAGCTTTGAGCCCGGTGGGGTCGCGCAGTCCTGCTTTTGGGGCCCGCGGGGCGGCCAGGGCTTCTGGATTGACGCTCAAACACGCTGCAGACGATGATGCCGGGAAGAGATCGGCATCGTGAGCACCCTATAAAGAAGCAGGAACAGCGAGACAAGGTCGAATGAAAAAAGGGTTCTACACCATCATGTCGGCGCAGTTTTTCAGCTCGCTGGCAGACAACGCACTTTTCGTGGGGGCGGTGAAGCTTCTCCAAGAGTCAGACGCCCCTGGTTGGCAGGAAGCCGGGCTGGTGCCCATGTTTGCCCTGTTTTATGTGCTGCTGGCGCCGTTCGTGGGGCCCTTCGCTGATGCCTTTCCTAAAGGCCGGGTGATGTTCATTTCGAACCTCATCAAGGTGGTGGGCTGCTTGATGATGCTCTTCGGTGCGCACCCCATGGTGGCTTATGCCGTTGTGGGGCTGGGTGCGGCGGCCTACTCGCCTGCTAAGTATGGGATCTTGACGGAGCTTTTGCCCAGCTCTCAACTGGTCAAGGCCAACGGTTGGATCGAGGGGCTCACGATTGCCTCCATCATTCTGGGGGTTGTCTTGGGCGGCTTGTTGCTGGGGCCGAAGCTCTCGTCGATGATCATCGGGCTGGATATTCCTTGGGTCGATCTCCCCATGACAACAGCCCCAGAAGCGGCCCTGTCAGCGATCATTTGCTTTTATGTCCTGGCCGCGCTGTTTAACTTGCGTATACCGCTGACGGGCGCGCCCATGCAGCCCTTGAGTCAAAACCCGGTGAGCATGGTGGCGGATTTTTTCCGCTGCAACACACTGCTGTGGCGCGACAAGCTGGGCCAAATTTCCCTGGCCACCACCACGCTGTTTTGGGGTGTTTCGGGCAACATGCGCTACATCGTGTTGGCTTGGGCTGCAGCCGCGCTGTCCTACTCCACAGAGAGCGCCTCCGCCTTGGTCGGTGTGGTGGCCATCGGTACGGCAGCGGGCGCAGTGGTGGCTTCGATGCGCATGCGGCTGGATGAGGCCCTCGGTGTGATTCCTTTGGGCATTGCCATGGGCGTGTTGGTGCTGGCCTTGAACTTTTGCACTTCGATCACTTTGGCGATTCCGGTCCTGATTGTGCTGGGGGCACTGGGCGGCTTCTTGGTGGTGCCCATGAACGCGCTGTTGCAGCACCGCGGTCATAAACTGATGGGCGCGGGGCGCTCCATCGCGGTCCAAAATTTCAACGAGCAGTTGTGCATTCTGTTGCTCGGTGCGCTGAATGCTGGACTGACCCAGTATGGCTGGTCAGCGTTCTCGGTCATCACGACGTTTGGGCTGCTGGTAGCGACGGTCATGTGCGTGATCAAGCTCTGGCATCAGCGAAATCTGCGCCGTCACCCGGACGAAGTGGGGCGCCTTCTGCAAATTGCCCGCGGCGACCAGAACTCGTGATTCGCGATTCGGCCCGCGCGCTGCCAACTCTGGCGTTGGTGTTCAATGCGCTGACATGGGGTTTGTCGTGGTGGCCTCTGCGTCACCTGGAAGCGCTGGGGCTGCATCCCTTGTGGGCTACGGCGCTGGTCTTTGGCGTGGCCTCGCTGGGGATTGGCCTGGTCCAGCCCAAGGCGTGGCAACAGTTGGCAGTCTCGCCGACGTTGTGGCTGGTGATGCTGGCTGCCGGAGCCACCAATGCTGCTTTCAACTGGGCGGTCACTGAGGGCGACGTGGTACGGGTTGTGCTGCTCTTTTACCTGATGCCCCTGTGGGCCGCCTTGCTCGCCTGCTGGATCTTGAAAGAGCCATTGACACTGTTGGCGCTGGTGCGTGTGGCTTTGGCGCTCGGCGGGGCGGCTGTGGTGTTATGGCCCCACGGCGCTGTGGGGGTAGGCGCTTTGCCGCTGCCCAGCTCACTGCCCGATGTGCTGGGTTTGGCGGGTGGATTTTGCTTTGCGCTGAACAATGTGCTGTTACGCAAAGAGTCCCAGCGCAGCGGCACCAGCCGTGCGCTGGCCATGTTCGTGGGCGGCGTGGTGGTGGCGGGGGCCACCGCAGCGGTTTTGACAGCCTCGGCCAAAATAGCCCCTGTACCTGCCGTGGCCTGGCCCTGGCTGGCGGGTGTGTTGGGCTTGAGTCTGGTATTTTTAAGCAGCAACTTTGCGCTTCAATATGGCGCTGCGAGGCTGCCAGCCAACGTGGCTGCAATCATCATGTTGAGCGAGGTTTTGTTTGCCACCTTATCGGCCGTCTGGCTGGGCGCAGCAGAGCTGCGGCCCCAGGTGTTTTGGGGTGGCGCGCTCATCATGCTGGCGGCGGCTTTGTCTTTGTTGCCTGAGCGCTGCGAATCAACTCTCAAGGAGTCTTGAAATGACGACGATCTACGACTTCGAAGCAGTATCTATCCAAGGCGAAAAATTCCGGTTTGCGGACCACCGAGACAAGGTTTTCTTGATCGTCAACACGGCCAGTAAGTGTGGCTTCACCCCCCAATTTGCTGGCCTTGAAAAGCTGTGGGAAACCTATGGCCCACGAGGCTTGATGGTGGTTGGTTTTCCCAGCAATGAGTTTGGCAAGCAAGACCCCGGCAGCGACCGCGAGATTGCTTCGTTTTGTCAGCTCAACTATGGCGTCACCTTTCCCATGATGCGCAAGATCGAGGTCAATGGCGCCGGCGCCCACCCGCTTTGGGCTTGGCTGAGGCGAGAGGCCTCGGGGGTGCTGGGCACCACATCCATCAAGTGGAACTTCACCAAGTTTTTGGTCGGCAAAGAGGGTCGGGTTCTCAAGCGCTATGCGTCCACTGATAAACCTGAAGCATTGATCGATGACATTGAAAGCGCCTTGGCCCCTTAGGAAACCTCTGCAAAACCCCTACCGAATAAAGAGCCCCATGTTCGAACATGTTGAAGCCTACCCAGGCGACCCGATCTTGACCCTGAACGAGGCGTTTGGCCAAGACCCCCGCCCCGAAAAAATCAACCTCTCCATCGGCATTTACTTTGACGACGCCGGGCAGTTGCCTGTGATGCGGGCCGTGCGTGAAGCCGAAGCGCAAATCGCGCCCACCCTCGGTGCGCGGCCTTACCTGCCCATGGAGGGCCTCGCGCCTTATAGGCAGGCTGTGCAGGCGCTGTTGTGGGGTGCAGGCCATGAGGCTGTGACGAGTGGGCGCATCGCGACCATTCAAACGATCGGCGGCTCGGGTGGCTTGAAGGTGGGCAGTGATTTCCTGAAGCGCTACTTCCCTCAGAGCGAGGTTTGGGTGAGCGACCCCACATGGGACAACCACCGTGCCATGTTTGAAGGCGCTGGCCTCAAAGTCCACACCTATCCCTACTACGACCCCCTTGCCGGCGGGTTGCGGTTCGAGGAGATGCTGGCCACATTCAAAGGCTTGCCGGAGCGCAGCATCGTCTTGCTGCACGCCTGCTGCCACAACCCCACGGGTGTTGATCTTTCGGCGGCCCAGTGGAACGCCCTGATACCGGTCATTCAGTCGCGCCGGCTCATTCCGTATCTGGACATTGCCTATCAAGGTTTCGGTGATGGCCTGGAGCAAGACGCCCATGCCTTGCGAACCCTCACGGATGCCGGCATCAGTTTCTTCTGTGCCAATTCTTTTTCGAAGAGTTTCTCCTTGTATGGCGAGCGCGTGGGGGGCTTGAGCGTGGTATGCCCAGATGCTGCTCAGGCGGCCCGGGTGCTGGGTCAACTGAAGGCCACGATTCGCAAGAACTACAGCAGCCCCCCCACCTATGGCGCACGGGTAGTGGCCCAGGTGCTGCAAAGCCCCGAGTTGCGTGTCCTGTGGGCTGGCGAGCTGGACACCATGCGGCAGCGGATCCGCTTGATGCGTCAGCGCTTGGCCGATGGTTTGGGCCAGGCTTTGCCGGGGCACGATGTGAGCCGGTTCGTGAACCAGCGCGGCATGTTCAGTTATACCGGGTTGAGCGAGTCACAGGTTGATACCTTGCGGCACTCGCATGCGGTTTACCTGGTTCGTTCTGGGCGCATGTGTGTGGCGGGTTTGAATGCCGGAAATGTGGATAAAGTCACGCAGTCGCTGGCCGCAGTCATTCGTGATGCGACTTGATGTGCCGCAATTCGTGGCGTTTTCCCTGTTTTGGGGCGTATTGGCTCGCTAACGTGCGGAACTGCCTCGCACAGGTCGCCGTATTGCGTATATCTTGACAGCATGTTCTCCTCTAACCTATGCGAGTTCGAACGTGCCTGACGATCCTCAAGCTGCTTTGTCGAGCGATACCCAGACGCCTCCCGGTCCGGGCGAAGCAGCTTCGCCCAAAGGCGGGCTTGAGAATCGGGCTGCGGTTCGCGTCAACATCACCTGGAAGGGCCGGCTGATGCTGCCTCCGGGTACCGTGCTGGAAGTCAAAACAGCCGATATCAGCAAATCCGGCGTTGGCTTGGTCGGCCATCAGCCCCTGCCTGCGCAGACGGTGCTGCAATTGGCGTTGCAGGTTCCCCATCCAACCATTGCGGGCAACTTCACGGTCATCTCAGGGCGCGTGAAGGTGGTTTTCCAAGTGATGCGCGGCGGTGAGTTTCGAGCGGGTGCGCAATGGGTCGAATTACCCGATGCCTACCGGGCCTTGCTCTCCAACTTGGTCGAGCGTTTGGCTGTCAAGCCTGACAGCTGATTTCAGATCGATGGAGCCCTGGTGGGTGGCCATGTTCGGCCTTGGCTTGGCCTTTGCCCGAACGCGTGGGGCCTGAGCGACTTGTATCAAAAGCCCGCCAGCTGAAACAGAGCACAATCCGCACACCCCACTCTCAATCATGAAAGCGCAAATCGTATGGCCGACACATCGCCTTTTGCCCCATTCGTTCCAGGCTTCGAGTTTTTCCAAGGCCTGGTCAACAACGCCGGCGCAGCCCTGCCTGGCATCGGCAAATGGGTAGCGCCCACCCTCAACCCGCAAGAGCTCGAAAAGCGCATCAGCGAGTTGCGCACGGTTCAGTTCTGGTTGGAGCAAAACACCCGAATGTTGGCCGCTACGATTCAGGCCCTGGAGGTGCAGCGAATGACGCTGTCGACCCTCAAAACCATGAACGTGCAAATGGATGATCTGCGCGATTCCCTGCAAATGAAGCCCCCACAGCCAGCCGAGCGCAGCACCTCAGAGTCAGCCTTCAGCGGGTTTTTCGGGAACACCTCGGCACC
>CANHBY010000126.1 GCA_947458895.1 Burkholderiales bacterium
GCCGCATCCCGACCGCCAAGGGTTACCGGCTGTTTGTGGACACCATGCTCACCGTGTTGCCAACACCCCTTGAAGCCCAGGTGCGGCAACTCACGCCTGACCAGCCCCAAAGGGTGATCGCCAACGCAGCCCAGATGCTCTCCAGCCTGTCGAGCTTCGTGGGGGTGATCACAGCCCCTCGCAAGTCCAGCGTGTTTCATCACATCGAGTTCATGCGGCTGTCTGAGCGGCGGGTGCTGGTGATTTTGGTGGCCCCTGATGGCGACGTGCAAAACAGGGTCATCTTCACGGCGCAAGATTACAGCCCGGCTCAATTGCAAGAGGCCAGCAACTACCTCACTACCCACTTTGCCGGGTTGACGATTGAGGAGGTTCGTGAGCGCCTGCGCTCAGACCTGGATTCCCTGCGCAGCGAAATCGCCGCCCTGATGCAGGCGGCCGTGCAGGCCAGCTCAGAGGCCTTGGAAGACAGCCTCGAGCAGGTGGTGGTTGCCGGCGAGCGCAATTTGCTGACGGTACAAGACTTCTCCAGCGACATGGGTTCATTGCGCAAACTGTTCGATCTTTTCGAGCAAAAAACGCAGATCATTCGCTTGCTCGACGTCAGCAGCAAAGCCGAGGGCGTTCGTATTTACATCGGTGGCGAAAGCACGGTGGTGCCCTTTGAGGAGCTCTCAGTCGTCAGTGCCCCCTATGAGGTCGATGGCTGTATCGTCGGCACCCTGGGTGTTGTGGGCCCCACCCGCATGGCCTATGACCGCATGATCCAAATCGTGGACATCACTTCTCGCCTGGTCTCCACCGCATTGAGCACCAAATAGTTGTGTCGCTGGGGTGTGCCAGAATCAATCCTCCGACCAACCCGGCAGGAAACCTTCGTCTCGCAGGGTTTCGCCCCAACTCGCAGTCTTTTCCCAGCCTCCCCAGATGACCTCATTGCCCACCAGTGAAGTTTCCTCTCCAAGCAGCCCAGACGAGGCTTTGGCAACGCCCACGGGGGCTGCGCAAGAGGTTGTTTCTTCTGATGCGACAGCCGCACGCAAACGTCCCAAGCCTGGTGAGCGCCGCGTTCAAATTTTGCAAACTCTTGCCGCCATGCTGGAGCAGCCTGGTGCCGAGCGTGTGACGACCGCGGCCCTCGCGGCCAAGATGGATGTGAGTGAGGCAGCGCTGTACCGTCATTTCGCCAGCAAGGCACAGATGTTTGAAGGGCTGATCGAATTCATCGAACAAAGTGTGTTCAGCCTTGCCAACCAAATACAGGCCAAGGAGGCGCCAGGTCCGGAGCAAGCTCGGCAAATCTTGGCCATGCTGATGCAATTCGCCGAGCGCAATCCTGGCATGACGCGTGTGATGGTGGGTGATGCCCTGGTGTTCGAGAGCGATCGGCTGGTGGTTCGAATGAACCAGTTCTTCGATCGGCTGGAGTCTCAATTGCGGCAGTCCCTGCGCGCAGCGGCCGACGCAGCAGGGTCCTCCACGCCCACCGTCGAGGCCAATGTGCACGCCGCTGTGCTGACGGCGTTTGCGGTGGGGCGCATTCAGCGCTTCGCCCGCTCCGGTTTTAAACGCAGCCCAACGGAACATCTCGACGCGGCACTGAAACGCTTGTGTTTCTGAGCTCAAGCTGCGCCGATTGATTTGGGGTGCTGGCCTGGGCGGCCGAGTCGCCCGATCAACCTATCCCTGCTTCCCCCCTGTTTCCCCCCCCGTTTCACATGACCGACATCACCGCTCTTTTACAAAAAGCCGAGCAGCTCCTAACACGCCTGGAAGGCTTGTTGCCCCAAAACCTGTGCGCTCCCGACTGGTCTAGTTCAACGGCTTTTCGTTACCGCCGTCGTGGCAGTGGAAAAGTGTTGCAGCCGGTGCGCCAAGTGGCGCGTATTCAGTTGAGCGATCTGGTCGAGGTGGATCCTCAAAAAGAGCGGCTGCTCGCCAACACCGCGCAGTTCATGGCCGGCAAGCCTGCCAACAATGTGCTTCTTACAGGGGCTCGAGGCACAGGCAAGAGCTCGCTCATCAAGGCCTGCTTGAATCAGTTTGCCCCCCAGGGCCTGCGCCTCATTGAGGTCGACAAGGCCGACCTGGTGGACCTTCCCGACATTGTTGAGCTCGTGGCCGAGCGCCCTGAGCGCTTTATTGTGTTTTGTGATGACCTGAGCTTTGAGGACGGTGAGCCCGGCTACAAGGCCCTGAAGTCCATTCTTGACGGCTCGGTGGCGCAAGCGTCTGACAACGTGCTGATCTACGCCACCAGCAACCGTCGTCATTTACTGCCCGAGCACATGAAGGACAACCTCAGCTACCACACCACCGAAGACGGCGAAATTCACCCCGGGGAAGGGGTGGAGGAAAAAATTTCGCTCAGTGAACGCTTCGGTCTGTGGGTCAGCTTCTACCCGTTCAGCCAAGACGAGTACCTGGCCATCGTGGCTCAGTGGTTGCGCCACTATGGTCTGACCGAGCCGCAAATTGAGGCCTCTCGCCAGGAAGCCTTGATCTGGGCCCTGGAGCGAGGCTCACGCTCAGGCCGCGTAGCTTTTCAGTTCGCCAAGGACCACAGCGCTCGGGGCATGGCATGAGTAACGAGCGGCTGCCAATTGATGTGGCTGTGGGTGTGCTGATAGACCCCGAAGGCCGGTTTCTATTGACCTCTCGCCCTCAAGGCAAGGTGTTCGCCGGTTACTGGGAATTTCCCGGCGGCAAGCTCGAAGCCCATGAAACCGTGGATCAGGCCCTGCGCCGCGAGCTGCAAGAAGAGTTGGGGATCACCATCGGCCCTACACACCCCTGGAGGGTTGAATTGATGGACTACCCTCATGCCCGGGTGCGCCTGCATTTTTGCAAGGTCTTTCAATGGGTTGGAGAGCTTCAAATGCGCGAGCAGCAGGCCATGAGTTGGCAGGTGCTGCCTGTGACTGTTCACCCCATCTTGCCAGGCACGGTTCCGGTGTTGGACTGGTTGGCTGCCGAGCGTAACCATGGGGGTCATGCATGACCTAGGGGATTGGCCAGCCCAAGGGTGCCACCCGGTCTGCGCGGTGTGTGAATTGAAGAAGCTTTGGGGCGTGACAGATGACCCACGGTAACGCTTCAGTGCAGCACTGCTTCCGTGCAGGCCCCTGGTGTCGTGTCAAAGCCTAAATGCCGCTTGCTCGCTGGCCATCAAACCCGATGGCCTCGAATCCACCACAGTGGCGCGAAATCCTGTGCGATAGACTCGCCCCATGGTCAATACAAATCGTCAAAAATCGCAGTTCCGAATGGCAATATGTGCGCTCAAAGGTGCACTCAAAGCACCCTTGGGGCACAGGAGGTTGCATGGGTGACTCTTTGTCTGAGGGTTGGCTTGATGACATCCGATGGGATGCCAACGGCTTGGTGCCTGTGATCGCTCAAGAGCTTGGCAGTCATGATGTGCTGATGTTCGCCTTCATGAATCGTGAAGCACTCGCCTTGACCGTTGAAAAAGGAGAGGCTGTTTACTGGAGCCGCTCACGCAACCGGCTGTGGCACAAAGGTGAAGAATCGGGCCATCTCCAGAAGGTCCACGAAATTCGCCTGGATTGTGATAACGATGTCGTGCTTCTCAAGGTCACGCAGCTGGGCCATGAGCCCGGCATTGCGTGCCACACCGGCCGCCACAGTTGTTTTTTCAAGCTTTACAAAGAGGGTACATGGCAGGCCATCGACCCCATTCTGAAAGACCCGGAGCACATCTACAAATGAGCATGCCGACTGACGATGTGCTGGCGCGTTTGGCGCAAGTAATCGAGCAACGCAAACACGCTGAACCCGATAAAAGCTATGTCGCCAAGTTATTTTCCAAGGGCCTGGACGCCATCCTTAAAAAGGTGGGAGAAGAGGCCACCGAGACGGTGATGGCCGCCAAGGATGGCGAGCCCCACAAGGTCGTCTACGAGGTCGCCGATTTGTGGTTTCACAGCCTTTTGGTGCTGTCCCATTTTGGTCTGCAGCCCTCTGACGTGCTGGCCGAGCTGGCCCGGCGTGAGGGCTTGTCCGGCCTGGAGGAAAAAGCCCAACGATCTGCCCCCGCCACAGGCCAAGGGGGCTCAGCGAATGCTTGACGAGGGGATGGCCCAGGACAGCCTAGTCAGCGCCCATAAGCTGGCCCACCTGAGGCAAATCACCTTGACTGTGTATGTTTTATACGCGGTAGCGCCCCTTACCGCGGGCCTCTCGGCCTTGCTAGCCATTGGCATTAATCACACGAAGCGTCGAAGCATGTTGGGCACGCCTTTTGATGAGCACTTTGCCTGGCAAATTCAGCTGTTTTGGCGCAGCGTTCTGTTCCTGCTGGTGGGTTATTTCACCGTTTGGTTTCACTACGTGGGCCTGATTTTTTTGTTGCTTGGCTTTGGCTGGTACCTTTACCGCCTCGTCATGGGTGTTTTTTGTTTCATCAAGGGCAGGCCTCTGCCTCGCCAATTTCCCTCTTCATCATGAGTCACGACCCCAACTGCATTTTTTGCAAAATCATCGAAGGCAAAATCCCCAGCCGCAAGCTCTATGAGGATGATGATTTACTGGCCTTCCACGACATCTCGCCTTGGGCGCCAGTGCACTTTCTCATCGTGCCCAAAATTCATGTCGTGTCTTTGTACGATGTCTCTGCCGAACACCAGGCTTTGCTCGGGAAAATGCTGTCTCTGGCGCCTGAGCTGGCACGGCAGGAGGGGGCTCTGAACGGCTTTCGCTGCGTCATCAACAATGGTCAAGACGGCGGGCAGGAAGTCTCTCACTTGCATCTTCATGTGATGGGGGGGGCGCGCCCCTGGGCCCGAGGGTAGGCAGGATCCTAAGGCTTAGTCTCCCAACCCCGGCCGAAAAAAGCACTCCGGATTTGCCTGTTCGCGATGATCGAAGGTGGGTTTTCCTGTGATTTCCTAGGTTTTTTTGGGGTGCTCAATTAAAATTAAGAAATTCCCTCTAGGAGATGATTCATGGGTTCAATTAGTTTGTGGCACTGGCTGATCGTTTTGGTGATCGTAGTTTTGGTCTTTGGTACCAAGAAACTCAAGAACATCGGCTCTGATCTGGGCGGTGCGGTCAAGGGCTTCAAAGATGGTTTGAAAGATGGCAGTGCAACCGCTGAAGTGCCACCCCAGGTCACCGCCACACAAAAAACCGACTCACAAGTCGTGGACGCCGACTCTAAAACCAAGAGCTGATTTTTCTCTTTTTCGGCCTGCGGCCTCCGCGGTCGCTTCCCCATGATTGATCTTGGTTTCGACAAACTCGCGCTCATCGGTGCGGTGGCTCTCATCGTGATTGGCCCAGAGCGCCTGCCCCGTGTTGCGCGCACGGTGGGGCATCTTTTTGGCAAGGCCCAGCGCTACGTAGCAGACGTCAAGGCGGAGGTCAACCGCTCCATGGAGCTCGAAGAGCTCAAGAAGATGAAGGGCCAATTCGAAGAGGCTACGAGTAACGTTGAGCAAACCCTTGCCAGCGAAATGCAGCAAGCCAGTGGCGCACTCGACGAAGCTTGGGCCCAGGCCATTCACCCCCCCACCGATGGCAACGACC
>CANHBY010000127.1 GCA_947458895.1 Burkholderiales bacterium
ACGAACTTCACTTCATGTCCAACAGCTTCGTTTACGAGAGCCTGATTGAAGCTTTCCATGAAAAATCCGCGCTCATCACCAAAAACTTTGGGCTCGATGATCAATACGCCTTCGATGGCCGTGGTGGTGATTTTCATCAGAACACCTGACTTTTGACGATTTGCATCAGGTAGTGCCCGTAGCCATTTTTAAGCAACGGCGCTGCTAGTTTTTCGAGCGCATCCCGGCTGATCCAGCCCGAGCGAAAGGCGATTTCTTCAGGGCATGCGACCTTGAGGCCCTGACGCTTTTCAAGGGTGGCGATGAACTGGCCCGCTTCCAGAAGGCTGTCGTGGGTGCCGGTGTCCAACCATGCATAACCGCGTCCCATGATTTCTACATTCAACTGACCCTGGGCCAAATAACGCGCATTCACGTCCGTGATTTCGAGTTCGCCACGTGCCGACGGTTTGATGCTGCTGGCGATCTCACACACCTGTTCATCATAAAAATACAGGCCAGTGACAGCGTAGTTGCTCTTGGGGTTCTTGGGTTTTTCTTCGATGCTCAAAGCCCTCTTTTGCTCATCGAAATCAACCACGCCATAACGATCAGGGTCCTGCACGTGGTAGGCAAATACCGACGCCCCTTGAGCGCGAGAATTGGCAGCGTTCAAAAGACCCTGGAAATCGTGGCCGTAGAAGATGTTGTCACCCAAGACCAGGGCGCTTGGGGCGCCGCCCACAAAAGACTTGCCCAGAATGAAAGCCTGTGCCAGCCCATCCGGACTGGGCTGCACGCAATAGCTGATGCTCACTCCCCACTGGGAGCCATCGCCCAACAGTGCTTCGAACCTGGGTGTGTCTTGCGGCGTGCTGATCAGGAGGATGTCGCGAATACCCGCCAGCATGAGCGTGGCCAATGGGTAGTACACCATCGGTTTGTCATAGACCGGCAGCAACTGCTTGCTGATGGCCAACGTGGCAGGGTGGAGCCTGGTGCCTGAGCCTCCGGCCAAGATGATGCCTTTGCGCTGCGATGAGGTCATGGCGTGTACTTTCTTCTATAGGAAACCGTCATAGTGTTGTGGTGCTTCGAGAATTGAATTCAGCCCAGAAATTCCGTCAGCATGCGCTCGACACCCACCTGCCAACGCGGCAGGCTCAGCTGGAACGTGTCACGCAACTTGGTGGTATTCATTCGCGAGTTAAGGGGTCTCTTGGCAGGCGTCGGGAAACTGCTGGTCGGAACGGGGTGCACTGCATCAGCCGCCACCTTGATCGGCAGGCCCGCAGAGCGGGCAAAGTCGATCACGTATTGAGCGTAGGCGTGCCAGGTGGTTTCACCAGCGGCCACCGCGTGGTAAGTGCCCTGCACCGATGGCCGGGCCAAGGCTGTGCGCAGCATATGGGTGGTGAGGTCGGCCAATAAGTCGGCACCAGTGGGCGCGCCAAACTGATCATTGATGACGGTGAGCTTGTCTCTTTCCTTGGCAAGCCGCAGCATGGTCTTGGCGAAATTTCCGCCACGCGCTCCATAGACCCAACTGGTCCGCATCAGCAGATGTTGGCAGCCACTGTCGCGAATCAATTGCTCGCCCTCAAGCTTGGTCTGCCCATACACGCTCAAGGGCTGGGTGGGGGAGTCTTCAACCCAAGGGGTTTGGCCTTCGCCATTGAAGACGTAGTCGGTGCTGTAGTGCACCAGCCACGCTTTGTGTGCCGCGGCCTCTTTGGCAAGAACCCCCACGGCTGTCGCGTTGATGAGGCGGGCCAATTCTGGCTCGCTCTCAGCTTTGTCGACTGCTGTGTGCGCGGCTGCATTCACGATGATCTCTGGCGCTACGGTGCGCACGGTGAGCGCCAAAGCCTCGGGCTTGGAGAAGTCGGCTTGCAAGGTGCCGGGGCTGTCAAAGTCCAGGGCAACCACTTCGCCCAGGGTCGCCAGTGAACGCTGTAACTCCCAGCCCACTTGGCCGCTTTTGCCCAGCAACAGAATCTTCATGAGGCACCCCGATCACCGTAATGGGTGTTCACCCACTCCCGGTAGTTTCCGCTTTGCACATTGGCCACCCATTCTGTGTTGTCGAGGTACCAACGTACCGTTTTTCGAATGCCGGTCTCAAAGGTCTCTGCAGGCTTCCAGCTCAGCTCACGTTCGAGCTTGCGTGCGTCAATCGCGTAGCGACGGTCATGCCCCGGGCGATCCGTGACGTAGGTGATCAGTCGAGCGTAGCTGCCGGCCGGGTCGGGCTTCATTTCATCGAGCAGGGCGCAGACCGTGTGCACGATCTCGATGTTGGGTTTCTCGTTCCAGCCACCCACGTTGTAGGTTTCGCCTAATTGGCCTCGCGCCAGCACCTCGCGAATGGCGCTGCAATGGTCTTTCACATAAAGCCAATCGCGGATTTGCTGACCATCACCGTAGACCGGCAGGGGCTTACCCGCCAAGGCATTGACGATCATCAAAGGGATCAGCTTCTCAGGGAAGTGATAGGGCCCATAGTTGTTGCTGCAGTTGGTGGTGAGCACCGGCAGGCCATAGGTGTGGTGCCAGGCACGAACCAGATGGTCACTGGCGGCTTTGCTGGCCGAATAGGGTGAATTGGGTTCGTAAAGATGCGTTTCAGTGAACGGGGCATCCTGGGGGCCGAGTGAGCCATAGACCTCGTCAGTTGATACATGGTGGAAGCGGAAGGCTTCTTTCTTGTTGGGTGGCAAAGCGGACCAATATGCTCGGCAAGCTTCCAGCAGAGTGAAGGTGCCCTCCACGTTGGTTCGAATGAAGCTGGCAGGGCCATGGATGCTGCGGTCCACATGGCTCTCGGCGGCAAAGTGAACGATCGCTCTGGGCTGGTAATCTGACAACACGCGATCCAGCAAGCTGCGATCGCAAATGTCTCCGTGAACGAACACGTGCCGGGGATCCTTGGACACCGACTTCAGGCTTTCAAGGTTGCCAGCGTAGGTGAGGGCATCCAAATTGACCACAGATTCGCTGGTCGAGGCCAGCCAGTCGAGAACGAAATTCGCGCCGATAAAGCCTGCGCCGCCTGTCACGAGGATCATAGAGAACCATTTGCTGAGATGCTGCCGCGAGCAGCGAAGCGGATGATTTTAGTGGCTCCCCGCGATTTCAGTCGAGCTCCCTCAACCAGGGTGTAAAAGCCGTCCATGTCATTCCTACCGGTCATAATCGACAAATGAGTGAACAAAACACGGTGCCAAAAGCGCCAACTGATTTCCCCGCAGAGGCTGTGTCTGTCGTGGCCCCCAAAATGCGGTTCGATACCTTGCCCCTGGATGCCAAGCTGCTTCGAGCGATTGCAGAGTCCGGCTACGAGACCATGACTCCGATCCAGGCAAAAGCCATCCCGCTGGTCTTGGAAGGGCGCGACGTCATGGGCGCTGCTCAAACGGGCACAGGCAAGACGGCGGCATTCTCGATCCCTTTGCTGCAAAAAATGCTGGCTCATGAAAATGCCAGCGCCTCTCCGGCCCGCCACCCGGTGCGCGCCTTGGTGCTGGCCCCCACGCGCGAGCTGGCCGATCAAGTGGCTAAAAACATCGTGACCTACTCCGAGCACACCAAACTGCGCGCCGCAGTGGTGTTTGGCGGGGTTGACATGAAGCCCCAGACAGCCGAGCTCAAAACGGGTGTCGAGGTGCTCATCGCCACCCCCGGCCGCCTGTTGGACCACATCGAAGCCAAGAACTGCGTGCTCAATCAGGTCGAATACGTGGTGCTCGACGAAGCCGACCGCATGCTCGACATCGGTTTCCTCCCTGATCTGCAGCGCATCCTTAGCTTTTTGCCCAAGCAGCGGCAGACCCTGCTGTTCTCAGCCACGTTCTCGCCCGAAATCAAGCGTTTGGCGGAAAGCTACTTGCAAAATCCAATCTTGGTCGAGGTGGCCCGCCCCAACGCCACAGCCACCAATGTCGAGCAACGGTTTTTCAGTGTCGGCACAGACAATAAGCGTGCGGCTGTGGTCCATCTGCTCAAAGACCGCCAAATTTCTCAGGCGATCGTGTTCGTCAATTCCAAGCTGGGCTGCGCGCGACTGGCGCGCTCGCTGGAGCGCGATGGCCTGCGCACCAACGCCCTGCATGGTGACAAATCACAAGACGAGCGGCTCAAAGCGCTGGAGGCCTTCAAGCGCGGAGAGGTGGATGTCCTGGTGGCGACCGATGTGGCCGCACGTGGTCTGGACATCGCCGATTTGCCTGCCGTCATTAATTTCGACGTGCCTTTCAATGCCGAAGATTATGTTCACCGCATTGGCCGCACCGGCCGCGCAGGGGCCTCTGGCCTAGCCTTCACCCTGGTGACGGCCGGAGACCGCAACGATGCCCGTCTGGCCAGTGACATCGAAAAGCTGATCCAGAAAAAAATTCAGCTCGAGCCTCTGGAGTTGGCCTCTGAGCGCCCTCGGCGCCCAGAGCGTACCCAGGCCTACCCTTCAGAGGGTGCCGTGGACTCGGCGCGTTCTGCGCCCCCCGTGCCCCGCGCTCGCCCACCCCGCGACCCGTTCTTCGATCAACCCTACGTGCCCAGCGCAGACGCCCAGGCCGCCTGGGAAAAACAGCCTGCCTCATCTGCGAAGTCCGGGTTGTCCCCCAACATCAAGCCCAAGAAAAAGATCGCAGCTCTGTTTGGTGCCAGGCGCTCCGACGAAGCCCCGCAGGGCTGATCACCCCCGTTGCGCTTGCAGCCCAAACACCGCGGGAATGTCTGAAGGCAGGGCGGTTACCTTGCGCCGCCATCCTTCGATTGAATCGGTCCGGCTGAACCCTTCAGGCAGGGTCAGGCCACAGCTCACAGATAATCGGGTACCGCTAGCGAGGTGTTCCAAAAGGGCGCCAAACAAGGCCTGGTTGCGGTAGGGTGTTTCGATCATGAGTTGGGTCTGATCCTGGCGACGAGACAGCGCCTCGAGCTCCCGGATCTTTTGGGCCCGCGCTGCTGCCTCCACGGGCAGGTACCCTACAAAAGCAAAGCTCTGCCCTTGCAAGCCGCTCGCTGCCAGTGCCATCACGATGGCGCTCGGGCCTGCCAAGCTGACCACCCGAATGCCAGAGCGATGAGCTGCTTCGACCACCGTGGCCCCCGGATCGGCAACACCCGGCAGGCCAGCCTCTGAGATCAACCCCATGTCGTGGCCTTGCAGGGCTGGCCCCAACAGCTTCGACGCGGCGTCCGTGCTCGGCGTGGCTGAGGAGCCCTTGGCTGGGCGTGGTAACTCTACAATCGACAGGCTCTGCAGTGGCTGACACAAGGGGGCGATGGCGTCGACGCGCTTCAAAAATGCCCGAGTCGTTTTGGCGTTTTCAGCAATCCAATGCGTCAGCCGGGAGGCCTGTTCGATCACCCCCCTCGGAATGCTCCAGTCCAGCGGTGGTGGAGGGGTGGCGCCCAAATCCAGCGTGTTGGGCACCAAAAACAGTAGGCCTGTCGGGACAGTCATCGCGCATCCTTTCGTGGACCCAGGAGCTCGATCCCTGCAGCTCGGAGCAAGCGGCAGGTGTCGATCAGGGGCAGCCC
>CANHBY010000128.1 GCA_947458895.1 Burkholderiales bacterium
ATCAAGCCAAAGCCGAATGCGCCCACCGATGCGACGGCATTGAAGTCAGCGAACTGCAGTGGGTAGTCTGCGTAGCGACGGGGCATGCCTGCCAACCCCAGGAAGTGCATCGGGAAGAAAGTGATGTTGAAGAAAACGAGCGAGCCCCAGAAGTGAATCTTGCCGCGGGTTTCGCTGATCATCACGCCAGCCCACTTCGGGCCCCAGTAGTACACGCCGGCAAACAGCGCATACAGAGATCCGGCCACCAAAACATAGTGGAAGTGAGCCACTACATAGTAGGTGTCCTGGACTTGGATATCAATCGGGGCCACCGACAAGATCAGCCCCGTGAAGCCGCCCATGGTGAACACGAAAATAAAGCCCACAGCCCACAGCATAGGGGTTTCAAAAGTCATGGAACCACGCCACATGGTGGCGATCCAGTTGAAGATTTTCACGCCCGTGGGCACGGCAATCAGCATGGTGGCGTACATGAAGAACAACTGGCCCGTGACTGGCATACCCGTGGTGAACATGTGATGAGCCCACACGATGAAGCTCAAAATGGCAATCGATCCGGTGGCGTAGACCATGGAGGTGTAGCCAAACAAACGCTTGCGGGCGAAGGCAGGAATGATGGCGCTGACAATGCCGAAGGCCGGCAAAATCATAATGTAGACCTCGGGGTGACCGAAGAACCAGAAGATATGCTGGTACATCACGGGGTCACCGCCGCCAGCCGGATTGAAGAAGCTGGTGCCGAAGTGGCGATCAGTCAGGGTCATGGTGATCGCGCCGGCCAGCACAGGCATCACGGCGATCAGCAGGTAGGCGGTGATCAGCCAGGTCCAGCAAAACAGGGGCATCTTCATCAAGGTCATGCCAGGGGCGCGCATGTTCAGGATGGTGACGATGATGTTGATGGAGCCCATGATGGAGCTCGCCCCCAGGATGTGCAGGGCAAAAATGGCGGCATCCATGGAGGGACCCATTTGCAGGGTCAGGGGGGCGTAGAGCGTCCAGCCGGCCGCCGGGGCACCGCCTGGCATGAAGAACGACGAAACCAGTGTGATGGCCGCAGGAATCATCAGCCAGAAGCTGAAGTTGTTCATGCGGGCGAAGGCCATGTCAGAGGCACCGATTTGCAGCGGGATCATCCAGTTTGCGAAGCCCACGAAGGCCGGCATGATGGCGCCGAACACCATGATCAGGCCGTGCATGGTGGTGAGCTGATTGAACAGCTGCGGATTGACGAACTGCAAGCCAGGCTGGAAGAGTTCGGCACGAATGACCAAGGCCAGAACCCCACCCACCATCAACATGGCGAAGGAGAACAACAGGTAAAGCGTGCCGATGTCTTTGTGATTAGTCGCGAATAACCAACGCCGCCACCCGTGGGGATGATCGTGGGCATGGTCGTGACCGTGATTCGCGGGGTGGTCAAGCACTGCACTCATGGCATTTCCTTCTGGGTACGGGTTACTTGCGCGCGGCTGCTACGTCAGCAGGCTGCACAACTTGGCCAGTCTTGTTGGACCAGCTGTTCTTGGTATAAGTGATCACAGCAGCGAGATCGGTATTGCTGAGGTCGCTGTAGGACTGCATCGCCGTGCCAGCACGACCATCGAGCAGCACAGCAATCTGCCGGGACTTGTCAGCCGCCAGAACCACCGGTGAGGCATCCAGGGCCATGATGGAGCCACTGCCTTTGCCGTCAGCTTGGTGGCAGGCCGCACAACGGGCGTAGACGCCCTGACCGTGCTCCACCAAAGCCTCTTTAGTCCAAACTTTCTTGAGGTCTTCTGGCTCGGCGGGGGAAGCCATGGCGACTTGAACATCGCTGGCTGCAGGCTTGTTGAGGCCGAGGGAATCCTTTTTAGCCGCTGCCCAGGCGGCGTATTCGTCTTGCTTGAGGACTTTGACGTGGATAGGCATGTAAGCGTGCTCTTTACCGCAGAGCTCAGCACACTGGCCATAGTAGTCGCCGGCGACTTCGGCGCGAAACCAAGTGTCGCGCACGAAGCCAGGGATGGCATCTTGCTTCACGCCGAAAGCCGGCACCATCCAGGCGTGAATGACGTCGTTGGCGGTTGTGATGATGCGGACTTTCTTGCCCTCAGGCACGACCAGCGGGTTATCCACCTTCAAGAGGTAATCCGTGGCCTGCGGGTCCGGACGGCCGGAATCAGACATCTCGCGCTGGGCTTGATCCAGGGTGGAGTAGAAAGAAATGCCTTCACCTTCACCGCGAAGGTATTCATAACCCCACTTCCACTGCATGCCCGTGGCTTTGATGGTGAGATCAGCGGAGCTGGTGTCTTTCATGGCCACCACGACCTTGGTTGCCGGCCAGGCCATGGCGATAACGATCAGGAAGGGAATGACGGTCCAGACGATTTCAACCGTGGTGCTTTCGTGGAAATTGGCAGACTTCGCGCCCTTCGATTTGCGGTGCCGGAGGATGGAGTAAAACATCACCCCGAAGACCCCCACGAAAATCAGTGAGCAAACCACCAGCATGAAGTAGTGCAGCCACTGCTGCTCCCGGGCGATGAAGGTCACCGCAGGATGGAGGTCAAGCTGACGGACCGCGGGGCCGCCCTTCAGGTCTTCGACCGCCCATGCCAAATTGGCAGTCAGCGTCGACGCCATCATCAGCAGCCCGTGACCAGCGCTGCGCCACAGTGCATTTGTCGTCTTCATCATTGCTTTCGTCTCACCCGAGTTCACGATGGATGCCTCACAAGGTCGAGCCGCTTGGCATCCGTGAAAGGAAGGCAGCAAACCAAAGCAAGCTGCGCCATGACTTCGAACCGTTGTGAACTGTTGAGTTTTTTGCTGACCGGCAAGCCTGGTTGGCCTTCCGCCGCATAAGTGCTCTCAAAAAAGATGTCCCATTTTAGCCCACGCCGGCATCCGAGTGTTGCGAGGGCCTATTGAAAGAGGTGGGGCTCAGCGACCACCTGTCGTTCGCGCACGTCGAACCATGCCCTTCATGTCCTGCAAAGACACGGTGGTTTCGCTGCGCACGGGCACGCGCGGAGGGGCTTTGAAGGCATGGCCGTAAACGATCTCGAAAGTCAGCGGGATGCGGTCGTTTGTGCTTGCCGTTTCGCTAAGGCCCTCGCAAAGCTGCCGATACCAGCGGGGTGTTCTCAACCCGGAGAATCGCTCGGCAGACAAGTTGCCGCCAATTTGGCGCAGCTCGGCCAGCAGGGCGGGCGCATCAGGCCAGGTCAGGGTGAGCTGCTCCTGGTCCATGACGGGATCTGCGAAGCCCGCTTGCACCAGCATGTCGCCCAGGTCATGCATGTCCACAAAATCGACATGCGGCGACGGCCACCCCTCGCGTGCATAGAGGGCACGCAACTCTCGCAGGCTGTCGGGACCCAGGCACGAAAACATGACAAAGCCGTCAACGCTCAGCAGTTGGTGCCAGCGCGTCAGGACGGCCAAGGGGTCCACCGCGGCATGCAGCATCATGTTGGCCCAGATGAGCGGCACCTCGGGGGTATCGCTCAGATTTTCCTCGAGGAGCACATCAGGGGCAGAACGCGACCACGGCGTGCGACGCCACCATGCGGGCTGGAGCCCGCGGGTGCGCTCTTGCCACGCCTGTGTGGGCTCAACCCACTGCCGCTCAGCCCGAGGATAGGCCTCAGCCAGGATGCTTCCCGAGCCCCCAAGCCCGGGCCACCACTCGATGAGTCGCTCGGGTTGCATGCGGATAATTTCCAGGCGCTGGGACATGCGGCGGGCGACTTCGGCATGCAGCCAAGCAGGCTCAGGCCGGCGAGCCAAGCGACTGAGCACCTGCGCCAACGCAATCGGGTCGAATGAGCGCTCAATACGGGGGGCGGAAGCAGTCATGGCGCCAGTATATTGACCCCCCATGACAAGAAGTATCAGACGAGGGCCTTTGGCCCATGGGTGGGGGTGGCTCCAGAACCTGCCCGGGTGCTGCGCGACCTGTAATGACTGGAGTGCTCAGCGCATTTGTACCCCCTGCACCAGCCGTTTCGCGAGGCTGGCTCCACGGTGCAGGTTGTGCGCCGCGCGGGTCGTGGAGCCGGTGGGTATCTGCGGGGCATGCCTGCAAAGCCCTCCTGCGCTTGATGGCACCTGGGCAGCGGTGGACTATGCGTTTCCCTGGACCCAATTGGTAGCGCAGTTCAAATTTCGCCAAGGCTTGGATTTGGCCACGAGCCTCACCGAGTTGATGGCTCGCAACGGGCCGCCGGCCGACCTACCGCCGAGGCTGATCCTGCCTGTACCGCTGAGTGCCTCGAGAATGCGCAGCAGGGGCTACAACCAAGCTTGGGAGTTGGCGCGCCGGCTCGGGAAGAAGCTATCCTGGCCAGTGCGGCACGACGTGCTGCTGAAGACGCGCGACACGCCGGAGCAGATGGCGCTGCCACGCCACCGAAGGCACGCCAACGTGCATCAAGCCTTTTCGATTACGCAGCGCCTGGGACAAACCCTTGCGGGTGAGCGAGTGGTCTTGCTGGACGATGTCATGACCACCGGTGCCACCGCCAACGAAATTGCGCGCTTGCTCAAGGGAGCAGGTGCGCGCTCGGTGGAGGCCTGGGTGTTCGCGCGCACGCCCTCACCTCAAGTGGGCCTCTGATCACGACTGACCGACCTACTGCTCACATCATGTTCAACATTGTTTTGGTTCACCCGGAAATACCGCCCAACACGGGCAATATCATTCGCCTCGCGGCCAACACGGGCTGCACCCTGCACCTGATCGAGCCGCTGGGTTTCGATATGCAAGACAAGCTGCTTCAACGTGCAGGACTTGATTACCACGAGTACGCGGCGGTTCAAAAACACGCGAGCTGGGAAGGCTTTCTCGAAACTGCCCACCCACCTCGCGAGCGGATGTTTGCCTTCACAACGCGCGGCAGCCAACCCTTCGCCAATGCGGCGTGGCAACCTGCAGACTGGCTGGTGTTCGGCTCAGAAACGGCGGGCCTGCCCCCGGCCATCAGGGACTCTTTCCCCGAAGCTCAGCGGGTGCGCCTGCCCATGCGCCCGAGCCAGCGCAGCCTGAATCTCAGCAATGCTGTGGCCGTGGCTGTGTTCGAAGCATGGCGACAAAATGACTACGCCCTGGGCGCGTGAGTTCGATCAAAACAGCGGGCACGGTCGATGCCCAGGAAATAATCCTAAAAACCGCAGTTGACCGCTTACTTCCGCGGGCAGAACCTGATGAACGCTCAGAATTTCGCACACGAATCCCATCACCTTCTGGGTGAAACCGCAACGCACCCGCGTGGGCGGCACTGCGGTTTTTGGGATGATCAACTGCGCGGACAGGCTACGAACGGTTTGACAGCGCTGACATTGAGCCCTGCCAGCCGCCGCCCTAAGGCCGAGCTGACCGCCTCGATGCGCAGCACATGAACCGTCGCGGGCTGCACCAGGTTGACGACATGAGCGTTTCGCAAAGCCGCCTGCGGGGACAACTGCTTCAATGTGGCGGTGGCCTCGCTGAGCCGGCTGAACCGGCCGAGCACGAAGCCGTG
>CANHBY010000129.1 GCA_947458895.1 Burkholderiales bacterium
CATCGCATTACCTACTACACCAGCATGGCTGGTTGCGAGGCGGCGGTGGAAGGCATGAAGCATCAAGACGATTTGGTGGTCGTGCCCCTGCAGCAACTTCACGCTGAATTGCACTAAACTGCTTTCAAGATCTCTGATATTCGCCGCCACCGATCCAAGGTGGCGGTTTCATTTTCGTTTGAGGAACTCCCCATGAGCACCATTCCCTTGACCAAACGCGGTGCTGAGAAGCTCAGAGAAGAGTTGCATCAGCTCAAGACCGTGGAGCGCCACGCCGTGATTCAAGCCATCTCCGAGGCACGCGCTCAGGGCGACCTCTCTGAAAACGCCGAGTACGAGGCGGCCAAAGACAAGCAGGGCTTCATCGAGGGCCGTATCCAGGAAATCGAGGGCAAGCTCGCTGCCGCCCAGATCATCGACCCTGCCTCCCTTGATGCGGGTGGCCGTGTGGTGTTCGGCTCAACCGTGGATCTCGAAGAGGAGGGTTCATCTTCTGAGGTCACTTACCAAATCGTCGGTGACGACGAGGCCGATCTGAAACTCGGCCTGATTTCCATCAGCTCCCCCATTGCTCGCTCCATGATTGGCAAGGAAGCTGGCGATGTGGCTGAGGTGCAGGCGCCTGGCGGTATCAAGCGCTACGAAATCCTCGAAGTTCGCTACCTTTGAAACCGCAGTTGAACGCCACTCCTAAGCTTCAGCGCCTTTGCTTGTGTGTGGCAGGGGCTTGGCTGGGGCTGCTGTTGAGCGTTGCTTTTTTAGCGGCTCCGGCGGCCTTTGCTGTTTTGAGCAAGGACATGGCCGGCCTTTTGGTGGGGCGCCTGTTTGCACGTGAAGCTGCGCTCAGCCTCATGCTCTCAGTGCTGTTCGTAATGGCGCTGCGAAAACTCAGTGAGCACACAGTACAGGGTGCAGATGAGCTCCGCGCGCTCGGAACTGATCCGCGCCTATGGGCCACCTTGGGGGTGATGTTGTGCACCCTGCTGGGGTACTACGCGCTGCAGCCCATGATGGCTGCAGCCCGGCTCGGGCAGGGCACCTTGTCATTCGGTGCGCTGCACGGCATTTCCGTGGGCTTTTTTGGCCTGAAAATTTTGTTGCTGTCGATGCTGGCTTGGCGCTTGTCGCGCTCGGCCAGACCGGCTCTCAAGGGTTAGTCTTGGGCCGTTTTCTTGACGCTGGTGATTTTTTTGCGCGCACGCTTGAGTTCCCCGCCAGCGGCCACACGCATGTTGCCGACCACCTTGATCTTCTTGATTTGAGGCCGGTGGTTGCCGCTTTTAGAGAATTTCACCACCTTGACCACCTTCGGCCCAGGCATGCGGTCTTCGCGCTCGACCTTCTCTTTCGGCGGAATCGGGCGCCAGAAAACCAGCAACTTGCCGATGTGCTGAATGGGTGCGGCACCGAGTTGGTCAGCCAGCGAGGCGAAGAAGTCTTCTCGTGTTTGACGCTCGTCCGAGAAGACCCGAACTTTGATCAAGCCGTGCGCATTCAGCGCCGCATTGATTTCCTTGACGACCGCAGGGGTCAGGCCCTCGCCGCCAATCATGGCGACAGGGGAGAGATGATGCGCCTCGGCGCGTTTTTCCTTGCGCTCGGCAGGAGTGAGTTGAATGGCAGACATACCCGTATTATCGACTCTCCATGAAGATCAAATCCAAAAGTAAAAAAATCAACAAAGCGTGGCTCAATGATCACCTCAATGATCCCTACGTCAAGCTGGCCCAAAAAGAGGGTTATCGGGCCCGTGCAGCCTTCAAGCTCAAGGAAATTGACGAGGCGCTGGGCCTGTTGCGGCCCGGCCAGGTGGTCGTCGATCTGGGCGCTGCGCCCGGCGCCTGGAGCCAATACGTGCGGCGTCGTTTTGCCCCCAAAGATGCCGGGGTGGGCGGAGCCGCCGTCGGGCAGCTCCAAGGCACCCTGATCGCGCTCGACATCCTGGACTTCGAGCCCATTGAAGGCGTGCAGTTCATCCAGGGCGATTTTCGGGAAGATGAGGTCATCCAGGCCCTGCACGATTTGCTGGCCGGCAGAGCCGTGGATGTGGTGATTTCCGACATGGCACCCAATTTGTCGGGCATCGAGAGCTCAGACGCTGCACGCATGGCCCACTTGGTGGAATTGGCAGTGGAATTCGCGCTCACCCACCTTACCCCCACAGGGGCTCTCATTTGCAAGGTGTTTCATGGCAGCGGCTACAGCCAACTCGCCAAGCTTTTCAAAGATTCGTTCAAAGTTGTGAAGCCCATCAAGCCCAAAGCTTCCAGGGATAAATCTGCGGAAACCTTTTTGGTCGGGCTGGGTCCTAAAAGCCTAGGGCGTGTCATCAATCATCTGACCCCTGCGCGGGCGCTGTAAAGAGCCCAGCGGTAGGCGCAGTCCGCCGCCCGGGGTGAACCCCGGGCAAGGGCTGCAACAACCCGCTGGGCTCTTTACAGCGCCAGCCCTTCGGGTGGACGGCACAAAGGGGTCAGATGATTGATGACACGCCCTAGTCGCCCAAGCCATTGAAAAAGAGACCCTTTAGGCCCAGACTCTCAGAAACGCGCAGGGCTTGCGTATCATAGAATCGCCCCCAAGTACCTACAGTTGTGTTGTGTTGAACTCGTGAAGAACAGGCTCCAGATCGCGACTCTGGTGTTGTGGACCTGATAAGGAGACGCGGTGAACAATCAGTGGTTTTCAAAAATAGCGGTGTGGTTGGTGGTGGCCTTGGTGCTGTTCACCTTATTCAGGCATTTTGATCGGGGCGTGACCCCCAGCAACCAAGTGCAGTATTCCGAATTCCTCGATGAGGTTCGGCAAAAACGCATCAAGAGCGTGTCCCTTCAAGAGGTTCCCGGCGGCGTGGAAATAACAGCCATCAAGTCTGATGACGCCAAGATGCGCTCTGTGGGCACCAAACTGGATCAGGGCCTCATCAACGACTTGATTGCCAACGGCGTTCGTTTCGACGTCAAGCGGCCTGAGGAACCCTCGCTGCTGATGTCTTTCTTGGCCTCTTGGGGGCCCATGCTGCTTCTGATCGGCGTCTGGATTTACTTCATGCGTCAGATGCAGGGCGGCGGCAAAGGCGGCGCTTTCAGCTTTGGTAAATCCAAGGCGCGCATGCTTGACGAAGCCAACAATGTCACCACCTTCGCCGATGTCGCCGGCTGCGATGAGGCCAAAGAAGAAGTCAAAGAGTTGGTCGACTTCCTCAAAGACCCCCAGCGCTTCCAAAAATTGGGCGGCCGAATCCCTCGCGGTGTGTTGCTGGTAGGCCCCCCAGGAACCGGTAAAACCCTGCTCGCCAAGGCCATTGCTGGCGAGGCCAAGGTGCCTTTTTTCAGCATCTCAGGCTCTGATTTCGTCGAAATGTTTGTGGGTGTGGGTGCTGCACGCGTGCGCGACATGTTCGAGCAGGCCAAGAAAAGTGCGCCTTGCATTATCTTCGTCGATGAAATCGATGCCGTGGGCCGACACCGCGGTGCGGGTTTGGGCGGCGGCAATGATGAGCGCGAGCAAACGCTCAACCAAATGCTGGTCGAGATGGACGGGTTCGAGACCAATGTTGGCGTCATCGTCATGGCGGCCACCAACCGCCCTGACATCCTTGACCCTGCTTTGCTGCGCCCTGGCCGCTTTGACCGCCAGGTGTATGTCACCTTGCCCGATGTGCGCGGCCGTGAGCAGATCTTGACCGTTCACATGCGTAAAGTACCTGTGGGCCAGGACATCCGCGCTGACATCCTTGCGCGCGGCACACCAGGCTTTTCGGGCGCTGATTTGGCCAATCTGGTGAACGAGGCCGCGCTGTTCGCAGCGCGCCGCAATGGCCGGGTTGTCGAAATGGTCGACTTCGAGAAGGCCAAAGACAAAATCATGATGGGCCCTGAGCGCAAGTCAATGATCATGCCCGAGGAGGAGCGCCGCAACACGGCCTATCACGAGGCAGGGCATGCCTTGGTGGCCCGTTTGGTCCCCAAGACCGACCCAGTCCACAAGGTCACGGTGATCCCACGTGGCCGTGCGCTGGGTGTCACGATGCAGCTCCCCGAGACCGACCGCTACAGCCTCGACAAAGAGCGCATGCTGAGCACGATCTCCGTGTTGTTCGGTGGCCGGATTGCCGAAGAAGTGTTCATGAATCAAATGACCACCGGTGCCAGCAACGATTTTGAGCGCGCCACCTCCATCGCCCGAGACATGGTGACCCGCTACGGCATGACCGATGAACTCGGCCCCATGGTCTACGCTGAGAACGAGGGCGAAGTCTTCCTCGGCCGGTCTGTCACCAAGCATGTGAATGTGTCTGAGCAAACCATGCAAAAAGTTGACTCGGTCATTCGCCGCATCATCGATGAGCAATACGCCATCGCGCGCAAGCTGATCGAAGACAACAAAGACAAAATGCACGCCATGGCCCACGCCCTGCTCGAGTGGGAAACCATCGACAGCGATCAGATCGACGACATCATGTCTGGCAAGCCTCCACGCCCCCCCAAAGACTGGACGTCGACCAGCAAGTCTTCAGGCGGCCCAGCGGCCCCGCTGACGCCCGATGGGGCACCAGCCGCAGCCTGATCGTCCATCATTTCCAATCCTCAGGGGCTGTCACAAGCCCCTTTTTTCATGAGTTTCAGCCTGATCTGGCAAACCACTCGCTTCACCTTGGACCTCACCCAGCCGCGGGTCATGGGCATCGTCAACCTCACACCAGATTCGTTCTCTGATGGCGGGCGATTCAACGAGGTCAAGGCGGCGGTCGCTCATTGTGAGCAGTTGCTGAGCGAGGGGGCAGACATCCTTGACCTGGGTGGCGAATCCAGCCGCCCTGGTGCTGCCTCGGTCGACGAGGCGCAGGAGTGGCGCCGCGTTCAGCCTGTGATTCAGGAGATCGTGGGTTGGGGCTGTCCCATTTCGCTGGACACCACCAAGCCAGGCGTCATGAGGCGGGCTCTTGATCTGGGTGTGGACATCATCAACGACATCCGTGCTTTGCAATCCCCCGGGGCCGTTGATGCTGTGGCCGAAGCCCGGTGTGGCGTGTGTTTGATGCACATGCAGGGGCAGCCTGAGACGATGCAAATCCAGCCGGGTTACGACGATGTGATCGCTGATGTCGCCCGCTTTTTACAGGGCAGGGCACAGGTCGTCCAGGCTTCTGGGGTGGCGGCATCACGCATCGTGCTCGACCCCGGTATCGGGTTTGGCAAGTCGGTAGCGCACAACTTTGCGTTGCTTCAGCATCAGCAGCAACTGCTGGCCTTGGGCTTTCCCTTGCTGGCCGGGTGGTCGCGTAAATCAGCGCTGGGCGCCGTCACAGGTCGCGAAGCCTCGCAGCGCATGCCTGCCAGCGTAGCCGCTGCGCTGGCGGCGGTACTCCATGGTGCCCGCGTCGTCCGGGTGCACGATGTGGCGGCCACTGTGGACGCATTGAAGGTGTGGCGAGCGGCTGGTTTGCCGCAGTCAAATGTCCAGTAGCGCGCTTTAGGCGCTC
>CANHBY010000130.1 GCA_947458895.1 Burkholderiales bacterium
ACCTGCCTTTCTGCTTTAATCTAGGGTTCACCCTAAGAGATCTGCTTCCCTGACGCAACGCCCCCATGGAAAACACCAATACATTTAGTTACAAGAACACCTGAACGGCGGGATGTCCCATCTTTGCGGAGTCTTCTATAAACGAGGACACGCACCACTTTAATCAGCTAGGTTGGCTCAACATGTCCCCGCACTTCCCCACACTCTTGCTCATTTCCGGCGCCATGCTGTTGATGTCTGCGGGGGTGTTGGCCCTGTTTGGCTCGTCTAGATCCGTTTATCGTGGCTATTGGGCATGGGTCAGCGTGCAGTTGCTGGTGGCCATTGGCGTCTTCGCCAGCGCCTTCAACGATCAGTATCCCCAGCTCCTTGTGTTAGCCAACTTATTGACCTTGCAGTGGCCCATCGGGCTGCTGCAAGGTCTGAGACGCTTTTATACCCGACACCCCTTGCGTGTTCCTCAGATGGTCGACGGCGTGCTGATCGCTACCGCCTACCTGCTGTGGTTTGGCACCTGGGTTGTGTTCCAGGATCAAGCTCCACAAATGGTGACCTTCGGCGCCGTGGCGGCGGTGCTGCACCTCTACGCCGCCGTGCTTGTCGTGTGTCTGCGCGAATTCAAACAAAACTCAGCCCTGCAACTCCTGGTTCTCGCACTGCTCGCCGGAGTCGGCGTTCACGCCCTGCGGGTGATCGACTTCATCAGCCACGGCAACACGGCAGCCTGGGGCACATCGCACGCCGTGGGCTACACCATTTTTGCCGTATTGATGGCCCTGTCTGTGGTCTACGCAGGGATGCTGCTGACCCATGAGCGCACTGAATTGCGTCTGCGCTACTCGAAACGCAGGCTGCGCTATCTGGCAGACATTGATGCGCTCACCAAGATCCCCAACCGACGCCGCTTCCATGAACTCTCAGCACGCGCCCTGATCGGCAACAAGTCGGCGGAGACCTCGCTGCTGATGTTCGACATTGATCACTTCAAGCGCATCAACGACACCCTCGGGCACGCGGTGGGTGATGAAGCACTGCGCCAACTGGGCAATTGCACCAGAGACACACTGCGTGAGCTGGACGTTGCTGGCCGCCTGGGTGGGGATGAATTTGCCGTGCTGTTGCCTGAAACCAAAGTAGACGAGGCCCTGACAGTGGCCTCTCGCATCGTTTCAAGCGTGGAAAGGCAGCCGATCGCCCCGGGCATCGCGCGGCTGAGCTTGAGCTTTGGCGTGGTGCAGCTTCAACGCGGAGAGACGCTCATTGAAGCCCTGCGGCGCGCTGATGTGGCCCTTTATGAAGCCAAACGCCAGGGCCGCAGCAGGGCAGTGATTGGGCAGGTGGGCGAAGGTAAGCCGGCGTTTGCACGCAGCCGGCCGCTGGGGCTGGCGGCAGTCTGACAACCCATTAGGGCCTGTTAACACTAAAGATGCCAGGCATCAGGCCCTAAAGCGCGCTCAGGTCTTGGGCAACGTCACGCCGCGCTGACCCTGGTACTTGCCGCCGCGGTCTTTGTAGCTGATTTCACACTCCTCGTCGCTTTCGAAAAACAGCACCTGCGCACAGCCTTCACCCGCATAGATTTTGGCGGGCAGGGGCGTGGTGTTGCTGAATTCCAGGGTCACGTAGCCCTCCCACTCGGGCTCGAAGGGTGTAACGTTGACGATGATGCCGCAGCGCGCGTAGGTGCTTTTGCCCAGGCAGATGGTGAGCACGTTGCGTGGGATGCGGAAGTACTCCACCGTGCGCGCCAGCGCAAAGCTGTTGGGCGGAATGACACACACATCGCCTTCGATGTCGACGAAGCTGCGCTCATCAAAGTTTTTGGGGTCCACCACGGTGCTGTAGATGTTGGTGAACACCTTGAATTCGGGCGCACACCGGATGTCGTAGCCGTAGCTGGAGGTGCCGTAGCTCACGATGCGTTGGCCATCGGCCGCGTGGCGCACCTGCCCCGGCTCAAAGGGCTCGATCATGCCTTGCTCTTGCGCCATACGGCGAATCCACTTATCGCTCTTGATACTCATGTTGCTCTCGCTGAAATCTCAGGTATTTTTTGAAATGGTGATCGTGGGGAACTTCGATGAGTAGTCCTTGGCACCCAGGGCAATTTTGGCGGCCATGCGGCGAGCGATTGCCTTGTACATGCCAGCAATCTCGCCCTCGGGCTCACTGACCACCGTGGGCTTCCCAGTGTCAGCCTGCTCGCGGATGGACAGCGCCAAGGGCAAGCCGCCAAGATAGTCCACGCCATATTGCGCCGCCATTTTTTGGCCACCCTGTTCGCCAAAAATGTGAGAGGTGTGGCCGCACTGTGGGCAGGTGTGCACTGCCATGTTTTCGACGACACCCAAAATCGGCACACTGACTTTCTCGAACATCTTCAGGCCCTTCTTGGCGTCCAGCAGAGCAATGTCTTGGGGGGTGGTAACGATCACAGCGCCGGTCAGCGGCACGCGCTGAGACAGCGTAAGCTGAATGTCACCCGTACCTGGAGGCATGTCCACGATCAGGTAGTCCAGCTCGCGCCAGCGGGTTTGACGCAGCAACTGATCCAGGGCCTGCGTCGCCATGGGGCCACGCCAAATCATCGGGTTGTCGGCATCCACCAGAAAACCAATCGACATCACTTGCACGCCGTAGTTCTCAAGGGGGTCCATGGTTTGACCATCACTGCTTTCGGGGCGCTGACCACTGAGACCCATCATCCAAGGCTGGCTGGGGCCGTAGATGTCGGCATCCAGCAGGCCCACCTGAGCGCCCTCAGCCGCCAGAGCCAGGGCCAAATTGACAGCTGTGGTGCTCTTGCCTACGCCGCCCTTGCCCGAGGCAACGGCCACAATGTTTTTAATGCCAGGCAACAACTGAACACCTCGCTGCACGGCATGGGAGACCACCTGGGTCTCGATGTGGGTCGAAATGCTCAGCTTGGGTGCCACAACTCGAACAGCAGCCTCCAGAGCGGCAACCAAGGCCGGCCATTGGCTACGGGCAGGGTAACCCAAGGTGAGGCTCAGAGCCACCTTGTCAGGACTGGAGAAGGACCATTTCAACTGTTGAGTCGAAACAAAATCTTTGCCTGTGAGGGGGTCCAACACAGATTGAAGCGCTTCGCGCAGGGCAAGCTCGGACGACATGGGGCTGGGGGGGAAATTAACGCAAGGCAGTCAGTCTATCTTGCCTCGCGGCCCCTAAAATCAAGCCCCTCCAGAGATCTCCTTCAATCTCCACACCATGAGCCTTACCCCGCGCCAACTTTTCGTCACCACCGCCTTGCCCTACGCCAATGCCCCGTTTCATGTGGGGCACATGATGGAGTACATCCAGGCGGATATTTGGGTCAGGTTCCAGCGCATGCGAGGGCACACGGTGCACTTCGTATGTGCCGACGATGCCCATGGCGCGCCGATCATGATTGCCGCGGAAAAGGCTGGCAAAACACCCCAGCAATTCGTGGCCGATATCGCCGCTGACCGCAAACAATACCTGGACGGCTTTCACATCGGCTTCGATCACTGGCACTCCACCGATGCCCCCGAAAACCACCAGCTCGCCAAAGAGATTTACATCGCTCTGCGCGAGGCTGGCTTCATCAGTACCAAATCGGTTGAGCAGTTTTTCGATCCCGTCAAGGGCATGTTCCTGCCAGACCGCTACGTGAAGGGCGAGTGCCCCAAGTGCAGCGCGAAAGATCAGTATGGTGACTCCTGCGAGGCCTGCGGTGCCGTGTACAGCCCCACGGAGCTGATGAACCCCTACTCCACCCTCACTGGCGCCACCCCGGTTCTCAAGAGCAGCGAGCATTACTTCTTCAAGCTCAGTGACCCTCGCTGCGTAGAATTCTTGCAAAGCTGGAGCAACTCTGGCCACCTTCAAACCGAAGTGCTGAACAAAATCAAAGAGTGGTTCAACACCGATGAATCCGGCAAGACCGGCCTGAGTGACTGGGACATCAGCCGCGACGCGCCGTACTTCGGCATTGAAATCCCCGATGCGCCGGGCAAGTACTTTTACGTCTGGCTCGACGCCCCGATCGGCTACCTGGCCTCATTGAGTGCTCACTTCAAGCACATCGGCCAAGACATGAACGCCTTTTTGGCCGACCCCGCCACCGAGCAAATTCATTTCATCGGCAAAGACATCACTTATTTTCACACCCTGTTCTGGCCGGCCATGTTGAAGTTCAGCGGCCGCAAAGTGCCTGACAAGATCTTTGTGCACGGCTTCATCACGCTGGGTGGCGACAAAATGAGCAAGAGCCGTGGCACGGGCATCTCGCCCCTGAAGTACCTTTCACTGGGTCTCAATGCCGAGTGGCTGCGCTACTACCTGGCCGCGAAGTTGAACAGCCGCGTCGAAGACGTTGAGTTCACTCCTGACGACTTTGTCGCGCGCGTCAACAGCGACTTGGTCGGCAAGTACATCAACATCGCCAGCCGCGCCGCAGGCTTCCTGAGCAAGCGATTCGGCGGCAAGTTGTCGGGCGACCTGGGCGTTGAAGGGCGAACCCTGCTCGACACCCTGCGCGCCCACCGCGCCACCATTGAAGCGTTGTACGAAGAGCGCGAGTTTGGCAAAGCGCAACGCGAGATCATGCTGCTGGCCGACCGCGTGAACGAGTATGTGGATCAGCATAAGCCTTGGGAGCTGGCCAAGCTTGAAGGACAAGAAGCCGTGCTGCACGATGTGTGCTCGGTGTGCCTAGAAGCCTTCCGCCTGCTCACCATCTACCTCAAGCCGGTCTTGCCCACCCTGGCCGCTCAGGTCGAAGCGTTCATGAACTTGCCGCCGCTGCGATTCGATGATGCACAGCGTGCCATGGGCCCCCACGTGATCAGCGAGTACAAACACCTGATGCAGCGCGTTGACCCCAAGTCGGTCGAGGCCCTTCTGGCACAGCCAGCTCCGGCAGTCACTGCTCCCCAGGAGGCACCAGCCCCTGGCGGTGAGGCCCTCGCGCCCACCATCGGCATCGACGACTTCACCAAGATCGACCTGCGCATCGCCAAAATCGTTGATTGCAGCTTGGTCGAAGGTTCCAGTAAATTGCTACGCTTGACGCTGGATGTGGGTGAGGTCGACGAGCAGGGTCAACCCAAAACTCGCAATGTGTTCAGCGGCATTCAAAGTGCCTATCAACCCAGCGATCTGATCGGCAAGCTCACCGTGAT
Source organism: Burkholderiales bacterium (assembly GCA_947458895.1). Lineage (GTDB taxonomy): Bacteria > Pseudomonadota > Gammaproteobacteria > Burkholderiales > Burkholderiaceae_C > CANHBY01. Next base: position 5,169 of record CANHBY010000130.1, read on the forward strand.
GGTGGCCAACCTGGCCCCACGCAAAATGAAGTTTGGCCTCAGTGAGGGCATGGTGTTGGCAGCCAGCCATGCCGATGAAAAAGCTCAGCCAGGCCTGTACATCCTGTCTCCGTGGCCCGGCGCCCAACCCGGTATGCGTGTGAGTTGAACCTCCAGCTGGCAAGTCATTCAGGCCAAAGCCTCTGATGGACGGCGCGGCTCTGAATCAGCCCGCTACTCTCTTGGCCCCAACCGCCCCTTTAGCTCGCTAAAATCACCTTTTACTCAGATACAGCGCCCCCGAGTCGCTGAGACGCCA
>CANHBY010000131.1 GCA_947458895.1 Burkholderiales bacterium
CGACACGATCATGGGCATGAGCCTGGCCGAGGGCGGTCATCTCACCCACGGCATGCCGCTGAACATGAGCGGCAAGTGGTTCAACGTGGTGAGCTACGGCCTCAACGAAAAAGAAGAAATCGACTACGACGCCATGGAGCGCCTGGCCCACGAGCGCAAGCCCAAGCTGATCATTGCCGGTGCTTCGGCCTACAGCCTGCGCATCGACTTCGAGCGCTTTGCCAAAGTCGCCAAGGCCGTGGGTGCCTACTTCATGGTGGACATGGCCCACTACGCCGGCTTGATTGCCGCTGGCGTCTACCCCAATCCTGTGCCTTTCGCCGATGTCGTCACCTCCACCACCCACAAAAGCCTGCGCGGCCCACGCGGTGGTGTGATCTTGATGCGCGATGCGATCGCCAAGCAAATCAACAGCGCCATCTTCCCTGGCATTCAAGGTGGCCCCCTGATGCACGTGATCGCAGCCAAGGCCGTGGCCTTCAAGGAAGCGCTCTCGCCTGAGTTCAAGATTTACCAGAAGCAAGTCATCAACAATGCCAACGTGATGGCCCAGACCCTGATTGAGCGCGGCTTGCGCATCGTCAGCGGTCGCACCGAGAGCCATGTCATGCTGGTTGACCTGCGGTCCAAGGGCCTGACTGGCAAGGAGGCCGAAGCTGTGTTGGGCTCGGTGCACATGACTTGCAACAAAAACGGCATCCCGAACGATCCTCAAAAACCAATGGTCACCAGCGGTGTCCGTCTGGGGTCGCCCGCCATGACCACCCGCGGTTTCAAGGAAGATCAGGCTCGCCAAACAGCTCACCTGATTGCCGATGTACTGGATGCACCCCAAGACGCTGCCGTGTTGGAAGTCGTTCGCGCCAAGGTCGCCGCCTTGGTTCTCGACTTCCCCGTGTATCGCTGAAGTCCATCAGCCCCGGCCATGACATCGCCTGCAAAACCGGACGAATCACAGGACTGAACCATGAGGTGCCCGTTCTGCGCTCACCCCGAGACGCAGGTCTCCGAGACCCGCGAGTCGGACGAAGGCGATGTCGTACGCAGGCGGCGCCGCTGCCATCAATGTGACAAGCGTTTCACCACCTACGAGCGGGCCGAGATCTCCCTGCCCCATGTGGTGAAGCGCGACGGCACCCGAGCTGATTTCGATATCACCAAGCTCAGGGCCTCGATGGCCCTGGCCTTGCGCAAGCGCCCAGTGAGCGTTGAGCAAATCGACAGCGCACTCGAGCGAATTCAAGAAAAGCTGCTCAACAGCAGTGCCAAAGAAGTCCCCACGACCAAGCTCGGTGAATTGGTCATGCGCGAACTCAAGCGCATCGACAAGGTGGCCTACGTGCGCTTCGCTTCGGTTTACCGCAGCTTTGAAGATGTGGATGAGTTCCGCCAGCTCATCAAAGACATCTGACCCTCTCTTCTTTTTCTGGATTGACCCATGACAACCACCATTCGCCAAGCCGACCTGATTGAGAGCGTCGCTGCGGCTCTGCAATACATCAGCTACTACCACCCCGCTGATTACATCACCCACCTTGCGCGCGCCTACGAACGCGAAGAAAGCCCCGCGGCCAAAGATGCCATCGCCCAAATTTTGACCAACTCCAAAATGTGCGCCGAGGGCCGGCGCCCAATTTGCCAAGACACCGGCATCGTGAATGTGTTCTTGAAAATCGGCATGGATGTGCGCTTCGAGGGCTTCAGCGGAAGCATCGAAGACGCCATCAATGAAGGTGTTCGCCGCGCTTACAGCAACGCTGAAAACACCCTGCGCGCCAGCATCGTGGCCGACCCCCTGTTCGACCGCAAGAACACCAAAGACAACACACCTGCCGTGGTTCACATGAACGTGGTTCCTGGCAACACGCTGGATGTACAAGTGGCCGCCAAAGGCGGTGGCTCCGAGAACAAGTCCAAGTTTGTGATGCTCAACCCCAGCGACAACCTCGTGGATTGGGTGCTGAAAACCGTGCCCACGATGGGTGCAGGGTGGTGTCCACCTGGTATGCTGGGCATTGGCATTGGCGGCACGGCCGAGAAGGCCATGCTGATGGCCAAAGAAAGTTTGATGGAATCCATCGACATGTTCGAGCTCAAGGCCCGTGGCCCGCAAAACAAACTCGAAGAGCTGCGCATTGAGCTGTGCGACAAGATCAATGCCCTGGGCATTGGCGCGCAAGGCCTGGGCGGCCTGACCACGGTGCTCGATGTGAAGATTGCCACCTACCCCACCCACGCCGCCAGCAAGCCCGTGGCCATGATCCCGAATTGCGCGGCCACTCGCCACGCCCACTTCGTGCTCGACGGCTCAGGCCCTGCTTACATCGACCCACCCAGCCTCGACCTGTGGCCCGATGTGCACTGGGCCCCTGACTACAACAAGAGTCAGCGTGTCAACCTGGACACCCTCAGCCGCGAGCAAGTCGCCAGCTGGAAGCCCGGCGACACGCTGCTGCTGAGTGGCAAGCTGCTGACCGGCCGCGACGCAGCACACAAGCGCATCCAAGACATGCTGGCCAAGGGTGAAAAGCTGCCCGTCGACTTCACCAACCGCGTCATTTATTACGTGGGCCCCGTGGACCCCGTGCGCGATGAAGTGGTCGGCCCCGCCGGCCCCACCACCGCCACCCGCATGGACAAGTTCACCGAGATGATGCTGGCCGAAACTGGCCTGATTGGCATGGTGGGCAAGGCCGAGCGCGGCCCCACCGGCATCGAGGCCATCAAGAAGCACAAGAGCGCCTACCTGATGGCGGTGGGTGGTGCCGCCTACTTGGTGAGCAAGGCCATCAAGCAATCGAAAGTGGTGGGCTTCGCCGACCTCGGCATGGAAGCCATTTACGAATTTGAGGTGCAGGACATGCCGGTGACCGTCGCCGTCGACTCACTGGGCACCTCGGTGCACACCACAGGCCCCAAGGAATGGCAGGCCAAGATCGGCAAGATTCCTGTGTCGATCGCCTAACGCTCAAGGCAAAGAGGGCTCCGTGTGGGCCCCCTTCTGAGAACGCTCTCAGGCGCCTTGAAGCTCTACCTGTTCCTTGTCCTTGCGCTTTTCAGGTGCGGGGGTAGAAACAAGCACCGTCACAGGTTCAGCCGCAACCGCCTCAACCACCGCCTGCCCTTGGCGTACCAAGGTGTCCTGAACACGCGCCAAGCTTTCTTGAGTTTGGCTGGCGGCAAACATGTTGGTCTGGCTGATTTCCAACAAAAACTCGGTGTAATTCTTGAAGGCTCCCTGCATCACCATTGCCACAGCACTGGACTGTGTCAATTGAGCGAGGCAAGCCTGCGCATGGCGAAACGGGTTCTCAGCGTCGCCTGAGGTCAAGGGCTTGATCTCAGGGGAGACTGACAAATGTTTCATCAACTCCATGTTGCGGTGTACTAATTTGAGGTAGGGCTGGATAGCAGATTCCAAGATGGTCTTTTGCATGATCACTCCTTCAACCTCGAACTGGCCATGTAACACGCCTCAGCAGGACACGCCACACTCCATTCAACAGCACGGAGCTGCTCGCACTGCCTGGCAAGTCAACAACCAACTCAAGCGATTTCGCAGAGAGGTGGGCGACTGGCTCAGTCGCTCTCTCCGCTGGGCTGTGCCCCCCTCAGAGGGGCACGTGGCGGAGGTGCTACGACAAATGCGACCCCCGAGCGGACTTGATGCCATTCAAAAACGACCCGAGGCAACGTCTTAGTGTGACATTTTCCGCACTCTTTGGGGAGGGAATGAGTCAAAAAATTGATGCACTGCGTCGCCAGTTGACCAACTTACTGAGGCTGCGGGCCCAGGATTGCCGAGGCAGTTGTCGGCATTGGCGCCACAGCGGGCCAGCGGTCGTGACACAAACAGGCCCCAGATAGACCCAGATTTGACGCGGCGCAACAAAATCGTTGCCAAAGGTTTAAATAGCCATCAGGATTGACCGTGGTCAAGGATTTGACGCCTTCGAATCCTAATCTGTGCTGCCCTTGTACCGGCGCATAAGGCCCACGCCCCCTGACGAGGGTTAGAAACAGCTTTACGCCGGCTCAAAGCAAATATCTCCGAGCCACATACAGAAGTCTTTCCGATCGCCAATCAGAAACAGGGCCCAAACCATGCTTAGGGAACTTCCGGTGTGTCAGGTTTATTTGCCCAATCCACGGTGGGTTCAGTGTGCTCTGTGCAGCCCTTTCACCGTAGGACGCCAACCATGAGCTGTGAAATTGCGTGGGGATTGAGCGCCGTGCTGTTCATGACATCAGCCTGGTTCGGTGCAGCACTGTTGCGAGCCAAGCAGGCGTCTCGAGTCACGAGACTGGAGGCCTCAAGGCACGAAGCCATTGTCGACAATGTGCCCGACTCGATCATCTCGGTCGATGAGAACCACCGTATCGTTCTCTTCAATCCTGCGGCTGAACAAATGTTTGGTTGCGATCGCGGCCAGGCGCTGGGTGAAAAACTCTCCAAGTTCGTGGTCACGAATTTATCGACTCTGCCCACCGCAGGTGTCGCCTGGAGTGAAAGCATTCCTGGCAGCACCTTCATGGCCCAGGAAGTGCGGGCCTTGCACCAAGATGGTCGAGAAATTGAGGCCGAAGCCTCAATTTCCCAAATCACTGAGCCTGGCCCACAGGGCGAGCGGCAACTCATGACCGTGGTTCTGCGAGACATTGGCCTGCGTAAACGGGCCGAGAAAAGCCTGCGCGAAACACAGGCCAGCTTGATCGAAGCCCAGCGCATTGCGCACCTCGGTTATTTTTCATATGAAACAAGCAGCAGGCGCTGGACTTTGGCACCCTCGATGCTGGAGCTGTTGGGAGACATCGACCGCAGCAAGGCCCAAACCCTGGCGCAGTTTGACGATGTTCACCCTGACGACAGGGCTCTGTTGAACGAGCAACTCCGATTGGCTGGAATGAGAAATTCCCGTGGCCTGAATGTGGAGTTCCGAGTCTTTCGGCGCGACGACAGCCAGGAGTTGTGGCTCCACGCACTGGGGCGTCCACGCCAAGATGAACGAGGCCAAACGCTGCACCTCTTCGGGAGCATGCAAGACATCACCGAACGCAAGCTGGCCAGCCTGGCACTGGAGCAGTCCCAAGAAGAGTTGAGGCGGCTGTCTGCCAACCTCACGCAGGTGCGTGAAGAAGAACGTCGCCACCTGGCCAGAGACCTTCACGATGAGTTGGGCCAGAGACTGTCAGCACTCAAGCTGGATCTCTTCACATTGATGTCGCAGCCTGATGTGCGCGCGGCAGGCCTGGACAAACGGCTGCAGCCACTGATCAAGTCGATCAACAACGCTGTCACCGAAACCCGGCGCATTGCCTCAAATTTACGGCCCGCCATGCTCGATGACCTGGGCCTGATCGCCGCCATTGAATGGCTTGCCAACGAATGGTCTGGGCGCCTGGCTTTTGAGATCGAGCTCGATTGCGAAGCCATCGACGATGAGCTGAACGAGGCAGCAACC
>CANHBY010000132.1 GCA_947458895.1 Burkholderiales bacterium
CCCTTTTGAACCCGACCTGCAATAGGAAACATCATGCTTTACCAGTGGTATGAAACGCAACGCGCCTTGCTGAGCCCTTTTGCTGAATTCTCCAGCGCTTCCTCAAAGCTGTACCAGCATCCCTTCTCGCCCTTCACGCACACCCCCATGGCTCACCGCATCTCTGCGGGCCTGGAACTGATGTACCGCCTGTCCAAGGAGTACGAAAAGCCGAGGTTCGAGATCCGCTCGGTTCAGGTGAATGGCGTCGAGGTCGCGGTACAAGAACAGGTGGCGGTGCAAAAACCCTTTTGCCGCCTGTTGCGCTTCAAGCGCTTCACCGACAACCCGGCCGCTCTGGCCAAAATGAAAGAACAACCCACGGTGGTGGTGGTCGCGCCCTTGTCAGGCCACCATGCCACCTTGCTGCGTGAAACGGTGCGTGCCCTGCTGAAGGATCACAAGGTTTACATCACCGACTGGACAGACGCACGGATGGTTCCGGCTGAGGTTGGCCCTTTCCACCTGGATGACTATGTGGCTTACGTGCAGGAGTTTCTGCGCCACGCCGGCCCGAACGTGCATGTGATCTCAGTGTGCCAACCCACGGTGCCCGTGTTGGCAGCCGTGTCTCTCATGGCCACCCAAGGCGAGGCCACGCCCTTGACCATGACCATGATGGGCGGCCCAATCGACGCTCGCAAGAGCCCCACAGCCGTTAACAACCTGGCCATGAAAAAGAGCCTGGAATGGTTTGAGCACAATGTCATCCACCGTGTGCCTGTGAACTTCCCTGGCAGTGGTCGGCAGGTGTACCCAGGCTTCTTGCAGCACAGTGGATTCATCGCCATGAACCCCAGCCGCCACATGAAATCGCACTACGATTTCTACCTGGATTTGGTTCGAGGTGATGGCGACAGCGCAGAGTTTCACCGTGATTTCTACGATGAATACAACGCTGTGATCGACATGCCAGCCGAGTACTACCTCGACACCCTCAAGGTGGTGTTCCAGGAGTTCGCACTGGTCAATGGCACCTGGGAGGTAGACGGCCAACTCGTGCGCCCCCAAGACATCAAGAACTCAGCGCTGCTCACCATTGAAGGCGAGCTGGACGACATTTCAGGTGCAGGCCAAACGCATGCCGCACATGATTTGTGCTCTGGCATCCCCAAGCAAGACCAGTTCCACTACGACGTGGTCGGCGCAGGCCACTACGGCATTTTCTCGGGCCGTCGCTGGCGCGAGAATGTGTACCCGCAGGTGCGTGACTTCATCAAGGCCTATCAGCCTGTGAAGGCCCAGGAAGAAGCTCCTGCACCGGGGGTCGTCGAGGCCAAGGCCCCTGAGGTGAGCGTTGCTGCCAAGGCCGCGCCTGAGCGCAGCAAGGGGCCTGTGATGCCCACGCCTGGCAAAAAGGCATACAGAAAATAAGAGACCCGGGCGGCGGCAACGCTGCCCATCGGTCGTTCTGAGGCCTGGAGATGTCTGGTTTCAGCTGGGGCTGGCGGCTGCCCTTCGGTGCAGCCGCCAGCCCCAGCGAAACTGCCGATCTCAACCCAGCGCGTGCGAAACAATCTCCCGAACATCATTGGACAAGGTCGCCTTCGAGGCCACGCGCTGCAAGGCCTGTTGAGCCGCTTCGCGGTACGGTGGGGCGAGCTTTCTCCAGCGGTCCATGACGCGGGCGATGCGAGCGGCCAGTTGGGGGTTGACGGCATCGAGCTCCAACACCCGATCGGCCCAGAACACGTACCCTGCAGCATCCGTGCGGTGGAATGCCGCCGGGTTGTTCATGCACAAGGCGGCAATCAGGCTGCGCGCGCGATTGGGGTTTTTGATGGTGAAGTCAGGGTGCGACAGCAGCGCCTTGGCGCGGCTGAACACTTTGCCGTCTTTCTCGGGTGATGTGGCCTGCAAGGCAAACCACTTGTCGATGACCAAGGGCTCGCGCGCAAACAGCATGTGAAAGCGCTCCAGGGCTTGATCGGCTAGGGGCGAATGACAGCCCAGCAGGGCCTGAATAGCGCCCAGCCGGTCGGTCATGTTGTGGGCATCTTTGAAGCGCTGCAGAGCGCGGCCAGGCCAAACGCTTTCGCCCTTGGAGGCAGCATCCAGGCACAACATGGCCAGCGCATGGTTGGCGAGCGCTCGCTTGCCGCTGGAGACCGGGTCAGGTGAATAAGCGCCCTTGATTTGATTGGCTTCAAAGGCCTGCTCCCACTCTTGGCGAAGCCCCTGGGCAAGTTGCAAGCGCATGGCTTCGCGAGCTGTGTGGATGTGCTGAGGATTGACCTCTTCGAGCTGCTCGGCCACATAAATCTCGCTCGGCGGTGTGAGCACCAGCTCTTTAAAGGCCGCATCGAGCTTGGGGCTGAGCAGCACATCGCGCATGGCGTCGATGAAATCGGTGTCCAGCGTGAGCTGGCCTTCGGAATGGGATGCAGCAATCAAGCGGCTCAGCGCCAGTCGCTGTCCGGCCTCCCAGCGGTTGAAGGCGTCAAGGTCATGTCGCAGCAACAGCAAGAGCCCCGCATCACTGAGGCCATCAGACAGAACGACTGGTGCCGAAAACCCGCGCAGGAGCGAGGGCACTGGCTCTTCGTCGATATTGACAAAGGTGAAGAAAGTACGCTTGCTCGTCAGCACCAGCACCCGGCTGGTGACAGGATCGATCGGCGTGTCTTCCAATTGGAGCGGCAAGGGCTGGCCATTAGCCCCGAGCAGACCCATGCTCACAGGCACCACAAAGGGCAAGGTTTCAGTGCCTGCCGAAGTGGTGCCACTTTGTTCCAACAACAGCGTGTAGGTGCGAGAAGGGGCATCGAAGCGGCCCTTGGCGGTAATTCGGGGCGTACCCGACTGGCTGTACCAGTGTTTGAACTGATCCAGATGCACCGCCAGGGGTGAGGCTGGGTTAGCGTCTGCCATGGACTGCGCAAAATCATCGCAAGTGACGGCCTGGCCATCGTGGCGCTCGAAGTATTTGGCCATGCCTTTGGCGAAGCCCTCTCGGCCCACCAGGGTCTGCATCATGCGCACCACTTCGGCCCCTTTTTCGTAGATGGTCGCGGTGTAGAAATTATTGATCTCGACGTATTCATCGGGCCGCACCGGGTGCGACATGGGGCCCGCATCTTCAGGGAATTGCAATTGACGGAGTTGACGCACATCTTCAATGCGGCGCACGGCGCGCGCTGAAGCGCTGTCGGCCATGTCCATGCTGAACTCTTGATCACGAAAGACCGTGAGGCCTTCCTTGAGGCTCAGCTGGAACCAGTCGCGGCAAGTGACGCGGTTGCCGGTCCAGTTGTGAAAATACTCGTGGCCAACCACGCTTTCAATGGCGTTGTAGTCGGCGTCGGTGGCCGTGGCAGGATTGGCCAGCACGAACTTGGTGTTGAAAATGTTCAACCCCTTGTTCTCCATGGCACCCATGTTGAAATCACTGACCGCCACGATCATGAATCGTTCAAGATCCAGGGGCAAGCCGAAGCGGGCTTCGTCCCACACGATGCTGGCGATGAGGGAGTTCATCGCATGCTCGGTTTTATCCAGATCACCTCGGCGAACGAAAATTTGCAGCAGGTGGTCTTTGCCCGAGCGGCTGCGAATATGCTGCTCGCGGGTCACCAAATCAGCGGCCACCAGGGCAAACAGGTAGCTGGGCTTGGGGAAAGGGTCGTGCCACTTGGCATAGTGACGGCCTTTGTCCAGATTGCCTTGCTCAACCAAATTGCCATTGGACAGCAGCACCGGGTAGGCCGCCTTGGAGGCACGCAGCGTGACGGTGAACACCGCCATCACATCGGGCCGGTCCAGGAAGTAGGTGATGCGGCGAAAGCCCTCAGCCTCGCATTGGGTGAAGAACCCACCACTGGAGGTGTAGAGCCCCGAGAGTTGGGTGTTCTTCTCGGGCGCGCAAGTGTTGCGAATTTCGATTTCAAAGGGGCCTTCAGGCACCGCGTCAATCACGAGCATGCCGTCTTCGTGGCGAAATGAAATACTTTCCCCATTGATCAGCAACCGCGTGAGGGTCAGGTCGTCACCTTGTAGACGCAAAGGTTGATGTGGCTGGCTCTGGTTCGGCTCCATCCACATCTTGTTGATAACCAGTGTTTTGGCGGGGTCGAGCTCGAAAACCAAGTCAACTTGGCGAATCCAAAAAGCAGGCTCGACATAGTCCTGGCGGCGGATCACAGGGGAACTACCTTCACGCATGGGGTGTCTCCAGGGAAATGATGGACAGTGCTGAACTTCAGATGCCTTGTTTCAGGCTGGCCTCGATGAAGGGATCGAGGTCGCCGTCCAGCACCTTTTGGGTGTTGGAGCTTTCTACGCTGGTGCGCAGGTCTTTGATGCGGCTTTGGTCAAGCACGTAACTGCGAATTTGGTGACCCCAACCCACATCTGTTTTGGTGTCTTCCAGCTTTTGTTGTTCGGCCATGCGCTTGCGCATTTCATGCTCGTAAAGGCGTGAGCGCAACATTTGCCAAGCTTCATCGCGGTTGCGGTGTTGCGAACGGTCGTTTTGGCACTGCACCACGATGCCGGTGGGGATGTGCGTCAGGCGAACCGCCGAGTCGGTCTTGTTGATGTGCTGGCCACCAGCGCCCGATGCACGGAAGGTGTCGGTTCGCACATCAGCCGGGTTGATGTCAATTTCAATCGAGTCATCGACCTCGGGGTAAACAAACAGGCTGGCGAACGAAGTGTGGCGCCCACCCGAGGAGTCAAAGGGGCTCTTGCGAACCAGTCGGTGCACGCCTGTTTCAGTGCGCAACAGACCAAAGGCGTATTCACCCTCCACCTTGATCGTGGCGCTCTTGATACCGGCCACATCGCCTTCGCTTTCTTCCATGACCTCGGTTTTGAAGCCTTTGCGCTCGCAGTATTTGAGGTACTGACGAAGCAACATACTGGCCCAGTCACAGGCCTCCGTGCCACCTGCGCCAGCCTGGATGTCAACAAAGCAGTTGCTGGGGTCGGCCGGGTTGTTGAACATGCGGCGAAACTCGAGCTCTGCCACGATGGCTTCGAGCTTGGCCGCATCCGCCTCAATGGCCAGCAACCCGTCGTAGTCGGCGTCGGCCTTCGACATCTCGAAGAGTTCGGTGTTGTCGGCCAAATTACTGGTCAGGTGATTGATGGTTTCAACTACGGTGTCGAGTGTCTTTTTTTCACGGCCCAATTCCTGGGCGCGCTTGGGCTCGTTCCACACATTGGGGTTTTCGAGCGCAGCGTTGACTTCGTTTAATCGCAGAGCTTTGCGATCGTAGTCAAAGAAACCCCCGAAGATCAAGGGTGCGCTGGGTCAGGTTGGACAGGCTGTTCCCGATGGAATTGATGTGTTCGACGTCCATGCTGATGATCCTCAATGTTCTAAAGGTAGGATTTTCGCATGCTGAGGCTGCAGCCACGACCGAGCTGCTGCGGTGCGGGTGAGCGCAGGGCTCAGTGGCCGAGGAAACCCAGGA
>CANHBY010000133.1 GCA_947458895.1 Burkholderiales bacterium
CTCGATGGGCAAGCCCTCACGCTGCAACGCCTCTCTGAATTTCCCATCATCACCTACGACACTGGCTACACCGGCCGCCTGCACATTGACGAAGCCTTCGCAGCCGCTGACCTGAGCTTCAACCTGGTGCTCACCGCCATGGACGCAGACGTGGTGAAAACCTACGTCGCCCTGGGCCTGGGGGTGGGCATTGTGGCGTCCATCGCGTTTGAAGATGAGCGCGACCGCGACCTGCGCGCCATCGATGCCCGGCACCTGTTTGCGGTCAATCTCACCAAGCTGGCCATTCGCCGAGGGCGCTTCTTACGCAGCTATGTGTATGACTTCATCGAGACCTTCGCCCCACCCTTGACACGGGAGGTCGTCAGGCAAGCCGTTGCAGCAGAGGCCAGCCCAACGAAACCGGCTCAGTAATAAATGTCGTCGTCGCTGTCGACGACTTTGAGGCCACTGCAGCGCGCCAACAACGCACCACAGATTTCCTCTGTGCGAACCAAATCACACAGCAAGATGAACGCGGCGCGTTCAATGCACATGGACAACTCGGCCGAGTCAATGAATTCGTCAGCGGTGAATTTCCCCGAGAGCGATTCCAACCGCTTGTCGCTCAGCAAAATCGCCCGCAGATGCTCTTGTGCTTCGGACGATTGTAAAAAATCATCGTCAATGTCGAGCCGCTCTGCTACTGCACACATGATGTCGTGGAATTTCATGTCGACTCTCCTCTGAAGGCCGGGTCCGTTGCGCCCATAAAAATGTTTTCGGCGGGCTCTCCAAGACCTTGAGGCCGCGGCCTCAAAACAGCGCCTCAATGTCCAACTTATGCCCCATTTCAGCCCTCAATGGGCTGGCCACCCGCTCACAAACCTCCCGGGGGCGCAGGCAACGTGAGAAGTCGCACAGAGCATCGTGGCGAAAACGGCTCGGGGTAGTTTTGATACCGGCGAAACTGCCATGAGAAAGCCCACCGCGCCAAGAATCTGTCACCCTCATTTCCTCGGAGCCGCACAGATTCGTTGCCTCGTCCTGTGGCTCCGCATCTCGTGACGAAAATCACAGTGCACAACCTAGTGTCATCGCGAGCGCGGCGGCAAAAGCCACGGCGGGTTTGGCAGCACGAGGTGGGGTCAAGGGGTTGTTGGCCCGTGCGGCGCGCGGCGCGGGCGTGTTGCTTCAAAACGCACTCGACCCGATCAACCTGCTGGGGCTGAGTAAATGGGCGGCCAACGGGGGCTGGGCGCAGGTGCTGCAAGCGACAAGCAACGCGCTGGGCAAATTGTTCGGCCCCGCCAGCGAAGTCTTCAACAGCCTGCAAGCCTTGTTTCAACGCGCCGGCCAAAGCGGTACGCCCAGAGAGTTGCTGCCCTTAGTGCAGGCTGCCGCGCAAAAAATGGATGCCCTGGGGCCCTTGAGCGCCGAGCAACAGGCTGTGCGTAATCAACTGACGCAGACCGAGGCCCATCTGACCCGCGCGAATGAGGCCGAGAAGGCGCTGGCGGCACCGGCAGCAAGACCGAAGCCAAGGTCCTCAGCCCAACTTGCCGAGCAATACCTGGCCGGGGTGACATGGAACAACGCCAGCCAAACCCAAGGCAAGGCAAGGCCACGATCAATGGGAAAAGCTTTGATGTGATAAAGACCCTCAAGGGTCAGGTCTTGATAGGAAAGTTCGGGCAAGGTGAGAGCCGGTTCAAAGCACTCGACGCCAGCACCCATCGCGCCCTCAAGACGCGATCAGCTTGCCGCCGATGATGACGAGCAGGCTCGCCAGAATGGGCCGAAGCACGCGCTCAGGCACTTTGACGGAAATGTGGCTGCCAATGAAGATGCCCGGCAGCGAGCCCAACAGCAATGAGCCCAGCAGCGCCCAGTCCACACTTCCCAGCACCCAGTGGCCCAGCCCCGCCAAGAGGGTCAGCGGCACGGCGTGGGCAATGTCGGTGCCCACAATGCGAATGATCGGCACCTGGGGATACAGCAAGATCAGCGCCGTCACGCCAAGCGCCCCCGCACCCACCGAAGAAATTGAGACCAGCACCCCCAGCAACACGCCCGCCAACACCGTGAGCTGGGCCGTAGTTCGAGGGTTGCGTGAGGCGTGGTCGCCCGCAAAAGCCTGTAAGCGCTTGCGAAAAATCAGCGCTGCGGCCGTCAATAGCAGCGCTACGCCCAGTGCGCCCGAAATCAGCTTGGAAGCCCCAGCCAACCCACCCGGGGCATAACTACTCACCAACCAAAGCGTCAGTGCCGTGGCAGGCAAACTGCCCGCGGCCATGAGGCCGGTGATGCGCCAGTCCACCGTCTTTTTGAGGGAATGAACAACAGTGCCGCCAGACTTGGTCAAGGCGGCGTACAGCAGATCAGTGCCCACCGCGGTGGCCGGGTGAATACCGAAGACCAGCACCAACAAAGGCGTCATCAATGAGCCGCCACCCACGCCGGTGAGGCCCACGATAGCTCCGACAAAAAAACCGGCAACGGTATAGCCAAAATCCATGGAAAGCCCTCACAAACGAGCGGCGATCCTAACAAGCCGATTCACGTCTTCTAAATACAAGAGTGTTTGGCTCTTCAATCGCAAAGTTATAAAGAGTAGGCTTTGCTAAATCATGGCGGCCGGATCGGCCGAAGACTCAACCACTGAGGCCCCTGCCGCAAAACGGGTCACCCTGCGCGGCAACAGATGCACCTGAATGCCTGTGCGCAACCCCAGCCGGTCGCGCAAAGCGATGTAGTCATTGCGCGCCATTTCGACATCCACATAGCTGCCGTCGTCCAGGCGCTTGAACTCAATGCGGGTGCGAGGCCCCACCGTCAAGGCTTGCGACAAGATGACCGGCAAAGAACCCTCACGCGGCCCGGCAATCACCTCAAGCTCATGAGGCCGCACATAACTGACCTCATTCGATTCTTCAGGCTCCAGCCCCCCCGGCGGGTGACCAAATCGGCCGTGAAATAAGTTCACATCGCCCAAAAACTGCAACACGAAGGGCGTGGCCGGGTGGTCATACACTTGGTCTGGCGTGCCGTCTTGTTCAATGCGCCCCTGGTTCATCACCACCACCCGATCGGCCACTTCCATGGCCTCATCTTGGTCGTGGGTGACAAAGACGCTGGTCACATGCATTTCATCGTGCAGCCGGCGCAACCAGCGGCGCAGCTCCTTGCGCACCTTGGCATCGAGCGCGCCGAAAGGCTCATCGAGCAACAGCACCTTCGGCTCGACCGCCAAGGCCCGAGCCAAAGCAATGCGTTGACGCTGCCCGCCAGAGAGCTGGTGCGGATAGCGATCAGCCAGCCAATCCAGCTGTACCAGCTTCAATAAGCTCATGACCTTCTCGCGAATTTGTGCCTCTGTGGGCCGCGTGGCCTTGGGCCGCACGCGCAGGCCAAAGGCCACATTTTCGAAAATGCTCATGTGCCCAAACAGCGCGTAATGCTGAAACACAAAGCCCACATTGCGCTGACGGACATCGTCGTAGGTGGCATCGGCCCCATGAAAATGGACCTCCCCAGAATCAGGCAACTCCAGTCCCGCAATGATCCGCAGCAACGAGGTCTTGCCTGACCCTGAAGGCCCCAGCAGCGCCACGAGCTCACCCGATGGAATGTCCAAATTGATTTGGTCGCACACCACCGTGGCACCAAACCGTTTGTTGAGATTGCGAATTTCAATGCTCATGCTTTCCCACCCCCTGTTTCACCACGCTCACTCGCGCTGCGCATTTGTGACTTCACACGCTGTTCAACCAAGTACTTCAATACCAGGCTCACCAGAGCCAAAGCCGCCAGCATCGAGGCCACAGCAAAGGCCGCCGCAAACTGATACTCGTTGTAGAGAATCTCGACGTGCAGCGGCAAGGTGTTGGTCATCCCCCTGACATGCCCCGACACCACACTGACTGCGCCAAACTCGCCCATGGCCCGCGCGTTGCACAAAATCACGCCATAGAGCAGCGCCCACTTCACGTTGGGCAGCGTGACACGCCAAAAAATCGTCCACCCTGAAGCCCCGAGTAACCTGGCGGCCTCTTCCTGCTCAACACCCTGGGCCTGCATCAGCGGAATCAATTCGCGCGCCACAAAAGGGAAGGTCACAAAGACGGTGGCCAGCACAATCCCAGGCGTGGCAAACATCACCCTCAAATCGTGATCCAGCAGCCACTCACCTAACCAGCCCTGCAAGCCAAAGATCAGCATGTAGATCAAACCCGCGATCACGGGCGACACCGAGAACGGCAGGTCAATCAGGGTCAGCAGAACGTTCTTGCCACGGAAGTCAAACTTTGCAATACACCAAGCGGCCGCCACCCCGAAGACCAGATTCAATGGCACCGAAATCGCGGCAGCGACCAAGGTCAAGCGCAGGGCCAGCAGGGCCTCGGTCTCGGTGACTGCAGCCAGGTAAACATCCCACCCCTTCTTGAGGGCCTCGTAGAAAACAGCCACCAAAGGCACAAACAAAAACAGCGTCAAGAACAGCAGTGCCGCCACGATGAGCGACCAGCGCACCCAGGCTGGCTCAGCATGGGCTGGCCGTGCGCGGCGACGTTGGGCCACCGGCACCACAGCAGAAGAGAGGGGCAAAGAAGATGTGGTCACAGACATAGGCTCAGCGCCCCTGACGCTTGCGCGCCCAGGCTTGCAACAAATTGATGGCCAAGAGCAGCACAAACGCTGCCACCAACATCACCACGGCAATGGCTGTGGCACCGGCATAGTCGTACTGCTCCAGCTTGGTCACGATCAGCAGCGGGGTGATCTCCGAGATCATCGGCATGTTGCCGGCAATGAAAATCACAGAGCCGTACTCCCCCAGCGCCCGGGCAAACGCCAAGGCAAAGCCGGTCAGCAAGGCCGGCGCAAGAATCGGAAAAATTACCCGCGTGAAGGTCTGCCAACGGCTGGCGCCCAAGGTGGCGGCGGCCTCTTCCAACTCACGCTGCATGTCCTCCAACACCGGCTGCACCGTGCGCACCACGAAAGGCAAACCAATGAACGTGAGCGCCACAAGCACCCCCAGTGGCGTGAACGCGACCTTGATGCCCAGGAGCTCCAGGTACTGCCCGATCCAGCCATTGCTGGCGTACAGCCCGGTGAGCGCAATACCTGCCACCGCCGTAGGCAGCGCGAAGGGCAAATCCACCAACGCGTCTACAACCCGCTTGCCAAAAAACTCGTAGCGCACCAACACCCACGCCACCACCAAGCCAAACGCCGTATTCAGTATGGCGGCCAACAAAGAGGCACCGAAAGTAAGCTTGTAAGACGCCACGACTCGGGGCGTGCTGACCGCCTCCCAAAACGCCGCCCAGCTCAACGTAAACGTCTTGAGGAAAGCCGCCGACAACGGAATCAACACGATGAACGCCAGGTACATCAGCGTGAAACCGAGAGCCAAGTCAAAGCCCGGCAAAACACTGTGACGCTTCAACAGCGCGCGCGA
>CANHBY010000134.1 GCA_947458895.1 Burkholderiales bacterium
CAACCCGCCCAAAACCCCAGGTACCGATATGAATTCAGCGCCAAGGAGCGAAGCACGGATGCGGAGTACGCAGGCGACGAAGGGATCGAGCTCACCGGCGAGGACAAGGCCTTCCTCGAGGGACTGATCCAAGACCCCGAACACCCTCTGGACATGAACAACGAGGACGATCGTGATAAGCTGGAAGACGCCTTTAGGCTTCGTCGCTACCCGAACGCAGATCAGGAGGCATTCCGCGAGTTCATCGAGTTGGATGTGACGGTGTTGGATACGCAGGCGGCGGCACCAGCACCAGCTCCGCCCGACGAGGAGGATGATCATGAGTGGGGCAGTTGAATGGGCACCTTCCCTGACTAGCGCCCTACCGGCACCCCCAACGCCTTGAGCACATCCCGTACCAGTTGAGCCCGATCTTTGGGGTCGGCAACGGCGCGCTCAATTCGCAGCTTGTCATTCCCCGCCAGCTTGATGTGCCGGTTTTTCTGAACCAATTCAATGATTTTCAGCGCATCAATGGGCGGGTTGGCTCGGAAGATGATCATCACCAATTGGGGCGCCGCCTCGATCTTGAGCACACCATAGGGTCGGGACAGCACCCGCAGCCTGTGCACATCGAAAAGTGTTTGTCCCTGGGGGGGGAGTTTGCCGAAACGATCGGTGATTTCCTCCAGCATCGTGTCAATGTGCTCGGCCTTTTCAGCGCTGGCCAGGCGTTTGTAGAGTGACAAGCGCGTGTGCACATCGCCACAATAATCATGAGGGAGCAGGGCGGGCGCGTGAAGGTTGATTTCCGTGGTGGCGCTCAGGGGCGAGAGCAAATCGGGTTCCTTGCCCGACTTGAGCGAGCGAACGGCTTCGCTCAGCATCTCGTTGTAGAGCTGAAACCCGACCTCCATCATGTTGCCGCTCTGGTTTTCACCCAGCACTTCGCCTGCACCCCGAATCTCGAGGTCGTGCATGGCCAGGTAAAAACCTGACCCCAGCTCTTCCATGTCCTGGATGGCTTGCAGGCGTTGGCCCGCTTGCTTGGTCAGGCCTTGCACATCGGGAACCATCAGGTAGGCATAGGCCTGGTGGTGGGAACGACCCACTCGGCCCCGCAGCTGATGCAACTGCGCCAAGCCAAACTTGTCAGCACGGCTGATGACGATGGTGTTGGCGCTGGGGACATCAATGCCGGTTTCGATGATGGTCGAGCACAGCAATACGTTGTAGCGTTGGGCCACAAAGTCACGCATGACCTTTTCCAGCTCACGCTCTGGCATCTGCCCGTGAGCCACCGCGATGCGTGCCTCAGGCAGCAGCTCTTGCAGGCCCATTCGGCGGTTTTCGATGGTGTCGACCTCGTTGTGCAAGAAATAAACCTGCCCACCCCGCTTGAGCTCACGCAGCACCGCTTCGCGGATGGTGCTGTTGTTTTCGGTACGCACAAACGTTTTAATCGCCAGCCGCCGCTGTGGGGCCGTGGCAATCACACTCAAGTCACGCAGCCCTTCCAGCGCCATGCCCAGCGTGCGGGGGATCGGCGTGGCGGTGAGCGTCAGCACATCTACCTCGGCGCGCAGCGCTTTCATGGCCTCTTTGTGGCGCACGCCGAAGCGGTGTTCCTCATCAATCACGAGCAGCCCCAGGCGCTTGAACTTTGTGTGGGGGCTCAACAGCTTGTGGGTGCCCACCACGATGTCGATGGTGCCGTCCTCTAAGCCTTCCATCGTAATCTTGACCTCTTTGGCAGAGCGGAAACGGGAGATCTCGGCCACCCGAATGGGCCACGGCCCGAAGCGGTCGGCGATGTTTTGATAGTGCTGCTCAGCCAACAAGGTGGTTGGCGCCAAAATGGCCACCTGCTTGCCGCCAGTGACCGCCACAAAGGCTGCCCGCAGCGCCACCTCGGTTTTGCCAAATCCCACATCGCCGCACACCAGGCGATCCATGGGCTGGGGGCTGATCATGTCCTGGATGACCGCATGAATGGCTGCTTTCTGATCGGGCGTTTCCTCAAAGCCGAAGCTGGTGGCGAATGCTTCATAGTCTTGCGGCGAGTAGCGGAAGGGGTGCCCCTCGCGCGCAGCCCGGCGCGCGTACAGGTTCAGCAGCTCGGCCGCGGTGTCGCGCACCTGCTCGGCCGCCTTGCGTTTGGCCTTTTCCCATTGCCCAGAGCCCAGCCGATGCAAAGGAGCTTCGTCGGCGCTGACGCCGGTGTAGCGGCTGATCAAGTGCAGTTGAGCCACCGGCACATAAAGCGTGGCCTGGTCCGCGTATTGCAAATGCAAAAATTCGCTGGCCCCTTCGTTCGCTGGCCCGGCCTCACCCAGCTGAATCAGCCGCAAGCCCACATAGCGCCCAATGCCATGATTCACGTGAACGACCGGGTCGCCCACCTTCAGCTCTGACAAGTCTTTGATCAGCGCATTGACATCACTGGCCTGCTCCTGCTTGCGCCTTCGGCGCGCCGTGGGGCTGGTGGCAAAGAGCTCTGTTTCAGTCACGAGGCCAATGGCCGGCTCATTGGCTTGCGCGAGCCACATGAACCCTTCAGCCAGTGGTGCTGCTGCAATGGCTACGCGGTGCGTGCTCTGAACAAACTCATCGAGCGAAGCGACGCTTGGCGGCTCGATCTGGTGGTCACGCAACATGTCCAGGAGGCTCTCCCGGCGCCCTTGACTCTCGGCCACGATCAGCGTTCGGTGGGGGCTGTTCGCGATGTGCTGTTGAAGCTTCCTGAGGGGTTCTGGCGCGCCACGCTCCACGCTCAGGTCAGGTAGCGGCCTGGCCCAATCCACAGGCCCAGAGCCCTTAATCCACAAGCTCGCATGCTGGTTGCAGCGAATGAAAAATTCCTCGGGCGACAAGAACAGTGAGGGCGGCGGCAAAATGGGCCGCTCCGGGTCGTGCTGCAAAAACCGGTGCCGTTCTCGGGTGTCGACCCAAAAGCGCTGCAGGGCTTCATCCATCTCGCCATGCAAGACCAGCGTGGCCTGCTCACCCAGGTAGTCGAAGAGGGTCGCTGTTTGCTCAAAAAACAGCGGCAGGTAGTACTCCATGCCGGCGGCGCTGATACCGCTGGACATGTCTTTGTAAAGGCGAACCTTGGTGGGGTCTCCCTCCACCATCTCGCGCCAACGAGCGCGGAAGGCATTGCGCGAAGCCTCGTCCATCGGGTACTCGCGCCCCGGCAGCAGCCGAACCTCAGGCACCGGGTACAAACTTCGCTGAGTGTCTGGATCAAAGGTGCGAATGCTGTCCACCTCGTCACCGAACAAATCCACCCGGTAGGGCACCAGCGACCCCATGGGAAAAAGGTCAATCAGACCGCCCCGCACAGCATATTCACCCGGCGAAACCACCTGCGTCACGTGGTTGTAGCCTGCCAAAGTGAGCTGGCTCTTCAAGGCGGCCTCATTGAGTTTTTGCTTTTGCTTGAACTCAAAGGTGTAGGCCGCCAAAAAGCTCGGCGGCGCCAAACGAACCAGGGCTGTGGTTGCGGCCAGCAACACCACATCGACATCTCGGCGCTGCATGCGCCACAGCGTGGCCAAGCGCTCCGAGATCAAATCCTGGTGGGGTGAAAAAGTATCGTAGGGCAGTGTTTCCCAGTCAGGGAACACCACCACTCGAAGTCCTGGCGCAAAAAAAGCCAGCTCGCTCTCAAGCCGCTGCGCATCAGAAGGGTCAGCCACCATGATGGCGGTGGGGTGCCCCTGTTCTTTTTGGGCCTGCGCGAAGCGCCCCAGCAACAAGGCGTCAGCGGATCCGAAAGGGCGGGTCAGTGTGAAACGTTTGCCTGTGGCGATGACCGGTAAATGCATGGGGGAGGGCAGTGAGTTTGGCCCTCAGCTCAGGGCCACGGATTATAGAATCCTGCGATCGCCCCACCCAGCTGCAAAACTTGAGTCATCTCCCCACCCCCCACTGCTTTGCCCTCGTTCCATGTGCTGGCAAGGGCGAGCGAGCCGGCACCCGCCAGCCCAAGCAGTATGAGGCCGTCGCGGGCCTGCCGATGGTTCAGCACACCTTGCAGGCGCTGTTCTCCGTGAGCCGCTTGCAGGCCGTTTTGGTCGTGCTTCATCCTGAAGACGATCTCTTCGAACAGCACGTTCCCAACTTCCCTGGCCTGGTGGCCCGTGTGGGTGGCTCAACTCGCGCTCAAAGCGTACTCAACGGCCTGCTGGCGCTGCGTTCACAGGGCGCACATGATGCCGATTGGGTGCTGGTTCATGATGCGGCCAGGTGCCTGCTGCAAGCGCGTTGGGTCAACGCCCTGATCGATGCTTGTGAGCATGACCCTGTGGGTGGCCTGCTCGCTTTGCCTGTGGCAGACACCCTCAAGCAAGCGCAAGGCGACCGCGTCGAGTGCAGCATCAGCCGCACGCAAAAATGGCAGGCCCAGACGCCCCAGATGTTCCGTCTCGGCGCGTTGGAGTCTGCCCTGCAGCAGGCCCTGGCCGGCAGCGCAGATATGATCACCGACGAGTCCAGTGCGATCGAGGCGATGGGCCAGCGCCCAAAGCTCGTGATGGGTTCCCTGGAAAACTTCAAGCTCACCTATCCCCCAGACTTTGAGCTTGCTGAAAAACTATTGAGGATGCGCTCATGATGAACAACCGCAGTGGGCAGCCTATGCGTGTCGGTGAGGGCTGGGACACCCACGCCCTGGTGGCTGGCCGGCGCCTGATTTTGGGTGGCGTCGAGATCCCCCACACCCACGGCCTGCTCGGCCACTCCGATGCTGATGCCCTTTGTCATGCCATCACCGATGCTCTCTTTGGCGCGGCTGGCTTGGGCGACATTGGTCATCATTTCCCCGATACCGATGAGCGTCTCAAGGGCGCTGATTCGCTGGCATTGCTCGCCGACGCCGCCCGACGTTTAAGAGCAGCTGGCTGGGAAATCAACAACATCGACACCACCATCGTGGCCCAGGCTCCCAAGCTGGCACCCTTTGTGGCCACGATGCGCCAGCGCTTGTCCATGGCTTTGGGCATCAGCGCTGAGCAGGTCAATGTCAAGGCAAAGACCGCCGAGAAGATGGGCCCCGTCGGCCGCGGCGAGTCGATTGAGGCGCGCGCTGTGTGTCTTTTGATGAGCCAGCGCATGCCCTTGTTCGCCCTCAATGGGCCTTGAGGTCAGCTCGGCCGTCAAGGCGCACGTTGGGCCGGCCTACACGACATCCACAGGCGCGTCCAAAATGCGCCCGTATTTTTGAAGCACTGCGGTCTCAGTCACACCCAGCCAGGCCGCCACTTCAAGCGGTGTTTTGCCCCGACGAAGTTGCCTCAGGGCAAAGGTATGCCGCAGCCGAAAGCTGCCTCCCTCGACCTCATCAATGCCAGCGAGCCGCAGCACTTCCTTGCTCGACTCAAACTGCCCGACCTTGCCCCATGACTTTCCACTGCGAGTGGAAGGGAACAAAACCTCTCCAGGGATGCCCATG
>CANHBY010000135.1 GCA_947458895.1 Burkholderiales bacterium
AATCGTGTCAAGAGACTTGGGGAAACTAGAGGCCAAACGCCACCGCACATTGGCTTGGGCGTTAACGATGGCTGGGGCTGCGCCTGCAGCCAAGACACCGGCCAAACCGGTGCTACGAATGAACGAACGACGCTCCATGAAAAGTCTCCTGATTTAAATTAACGAAAAAGGCCTCGAAGTGTAGAGGTGCGCTATTGAGGCACTAAGCCATTATTTACCCCTGAGTAAAAACCACAGTTGTCGCGAAATTAAAACGTGACGCCCGGCCAAGCAGCAGAGGACACGATCAATCCAACTCAACTCCCCGCAATCTTCATTTTTTCGATCAACACCGAACCCAGGGTCTTGGTGCCCAGGGTGTACTGATCAGCGCCCACCGCAACGATCTGCTTGAACATGTTTTTCAAGTTGCCCGCAATCGTGATCTCATGAACGGGGTAGGCAATGCGCCCCCCCTCTACCCAGAAACCGGCCGCACCGCGTGAGTAGTCACCGGTCACATAGTTCACGCCCTGCCCCAAAAGCTCGATGACAAAGAGGCCGCGGTGCAGCTTGCGCAGCATGGCGTCGAGGTTGTCGCCGGGCTGCGTTAGACGGCTGGTCAGGTGCAGGTTATGGGAGCCTCCGGCATGGGCCGTTGGCTGCAAGCCGAGCTTGCGCGACGAATAAGTCGACAGAAAATAGCCCTGGACCACACCACCCTTAACCACATCACGAGCCCGAGTGGCCACGCCTTCGTCATCGAAGGGGAAGCTGCCTTTGCCGCGAAGTTGGTGGGGGTCTTCATGGATATCGATGTGCGGGGCTAAAACTTTTTTGCCCAAGCTGTCGAGCAGAAAACTCGATTTACGATAAAGCGCGCCCCCGGAGGTGGCCTGCACGTAGGCCCCCAGCAGGCCAGCAGCCGCTGTGGACTCAAACAAAACGGGCACCTCACAGGTCTGGATTTTTCGGCTCTTAAGCCTCGAGAGTGCTCGCTCCGCGGCATATCGCCCCACTGCCTCAGCCGGGGCCAGGTCTTGCGCGCAGCGCATCGAGCTGTACCACGAGTCACGTTGCATGTCTTCGCCTTGCCGCGTGGGCGTAGAGGCAATGGGCGCGACCGAGATCGAGTGCCTGGAGCTGGGGTAGCCGCCCCGGAAACCCAGCGAGTTGCCGAAGAAAAAGTGCGACTGCTGGGCAGACACTCCGGCGCCGTCCGAGTTGGTGATGCGCCGATCGGTCTGAAGCGCTGCGGCCTCGCACTGAAGTGCCAGGCGGCCTGCTGCCTCGGCATCGATGGCCCAGGGATGGAAAAGATCCAGGTCCATGTTCGCGGCCTTAGCAGATGCCAAGCTTTGCAAGCTGGGCAGGCCCGCTGCAGGATCTTCAGCCGTGAAACGAGCGATGTCGTAGGCAGCGCGCACCGTTTGCTCGAGGGCGGCTTTTGAGAAATCGGACGTGCTGGCCTCGCCGTGGCGCTGCCCCAGATACACGGTGACTCCCAGCGATTTATCACGGTTGCGCTCGACATTTTCGATCTCGCCCTTGCGAACCGAAACCGACAACCCTACGCCCTCAGACACTTCAGCACTGCAATCACTTGCGCCAATTGACTTGGCAAAGGCCAAGGCGTCTTCCACCAACTGCTGGAATTGGGCGCGTGAACAGGAAAACCCGGGGCCAGGCAAATTAGAATCAGGCTTGTGCAAGGACGTCATGTGTGAGTTGGACTGAAAGCCGTTGTTGATAAATTGAAGTTTGGCGACGCTAGGGCGTGTCAAGGCTCAAAGGCCGCTTGCTCGCTTGCCCCCAAACCCGATGGCGTCGTTGCTTCTCGTCGTCATAGCGCAAGCTTGTGACTCCAGTGGCGCCTAGCCAGCGGGCTTGATGGCGGCGCGATCAAACGACATTTCAGCCCTGACACGACACTGGGCTGTGATCGATGTGGGCCCCCTACCAAGCGACATCATCTCGTCCATCAGACCCGTCTCCATCATACTCAGTCCCCATGAACGATCAGCCTTACGAACCCACAGAATCCGACCAGCCCCTGGCCGACCGCCCCAGCAAGACCCAGCGCAAGAAAGTGTCACATGACTTGCAAAAGCTGGGGCTTGAGCTCTCTGCACTCTCTGACGCCCGCCTCAAGGCCCTGCCTCTTGATGAAGGCCTGCTCGATGCCTTGATGCTGACCAAAACCATCCGTTCGCACGAAGGGCGCAGGCGGCACTTGCAATACATCGGCAAGCTGATGCGAAAAGCCGACCCTGCCCCCCTCGAAAAGGCAGCGGCGCTCGCCCAACTTGTCCCCGCCAAAGCCTCGCTGGAGCTTCATGAAGCAGAGCGCTGGCGTAGCGAGCTGCTCGCCAAAGACAGCACCATGACCGATTGGGTCGAACAGTACCCACAGACCGATGTACCGGCCTTGCGTACGCTCATTCGCAACGCTCGAAAAGACGCCAGCTTGGCTCCGGAACAACGCAGCGGCAAGGCTTTCCGAGAGCTGTTTCAGTGGATCAAGAAGCAGCAAGTCGAGGCCCGAGGTGAGCCGATGGCGCCCCCTGAAGAGGGAGAAGATGATGCCGATGAATGAGCTACTGTCGTGTCAGGGCTCAAATACCGCTTGCTCGCTTGCCCTCAAACCTGATGGCGTCGTTGCTTCTCGTCGCCATAGCCCAAGCTATGACTCCTCGTCGCGCCTAGCCAGCGGGCTTGATGGCGGCGCGATCAAACGACATTTGAGCCCTGACACGACACTGGCACTGATCCGTGTCGGCCTGGTCAGCGTGAGCGACCGCGCATCCAGCGGTGTCTACGAAGACCGCGGCACCCCCGCCCTGGAAGAATGGCTTGGCAGCGCGGTACGCAACCCCATCGATTGGCAAGCTCGCCTCATCCCCGACGACGAAAAGCTGATCAGCGAGACGCTGCGTGAATTGGTTGATGACAAGGCCTGCCACCTCGTTTTCACCACTGGCGGCACCGGCCCGGCCCAGCGCGACGTCACGCCAGAAGCCACGCTCGCTGTGGCAGACAGGGTCATGGAGGGGTTTGGCGAGCAGATGCGCCAGATCAGTTTAAGGTTCGTCCCTACAGCGATTTTGTCGCGCCAGGTCGGCGTGATTCGGGGCAAGAGCCTGATCGTCAACCTGCCTGGGCAGCCCAAATCGATTGCACAAACCTTGCAAGGCCTGCCTGAAGCGCAACCGCCTGTGCATGGCATTTTTGCTGCCATCCCTTACTGCATCGACCTGCTCGGTGGGCCCTTCATCGAAACCCACGACGCTTTTTGCAAGGCTTTCAGGCCCGCCTCGGCCTCGCGCTGAAGCCATTGAGGTCGGCGTGATCAGGCGCCTTACTTGACCAGGTTGTTCAGTCCTGCCGCATCAAAGTTTTCTTTGGTTTGAGCATCCGTGGGCACGAAATCTGGGGCGTTGGCGGCCGCATGCGACAGCTTCTCAATCGCAGCCCACAACAAGGCCACTTGGTGAGACGTGCTGGCAGCGTTGTCGATCAGGCCCTTCATGGCCTGGGCCACGGGGTCGTCGCCCTGGGTCACGCCGTAGGCTGAAAAACCCAGGCGTACAGAAGCTGCCTCGCGTGAGGCTTCTGTGCTGGCCTCGATGATGCGGGCGGGGTTACCCACGGCGGTCGCACCAGGCGGCACAGCCCGAGTCACCACAGCGCAAGACCCGACCCTGGCACCCGCACCCACCGTGAAGCCGCCCAGCACACAGGCATTGGCACCCACAATCACGCCAGGCTCGAGCGTTGGGTGACGTTTGACGCCCTTCGCCAAAGACGTACCGCCCAGGGTCACGCCCTGGTAGATGGTGCAATCGTCGCCCACCTCTGCCATCTCACCAATCACCACACCCATGCCATGGTCGATGAAAACACGTCGGCCCAGGCGGGCTGCGGGGTGAATCTCAATGCCGGTCAGGAAGCGCGAAAAATAAGAAATCCAGCGGGCGATCCAACCAAGGTGCGCGCACCAAAACCAATGCGCCCACCGATGCATGATCAAGGCATGCAAACCAGGGTAGCAAAAAAGCACCTCTGAGAATGAGCGGGCCGCGGGGTCACGCTCCAAGATGCAGGCGATGTCTTCACGAAGGCGCTGGAACATGAGGGGTCAGTCTAGGGTGAGTGGAGGAGCCCTTGATGCCCCCATGAGGCACACGCACCGCACAGATGGCTGCACGACCACAAGGGCATAAGGACATAAGGGTACAGATATGAGCCTCAAGCTCGGAGCCGGTCACACCAACCAGCTTGCACATCAGCACACAAGCCACAAAATTTTGATGAAGGTAGTTTATTCGGGCGCACCAAGACCCTCAGATGGCAAGGCTGTTTCCTGCGTCTGTGGCCCGGTCACCGGAGGGCATGCTTTCAACACCGCTCGGGCTACACCGCGAAGAATATGGACCTCCTCCTGGGTCAGCGTCATTCGATTGGCGCATTGGTTCAAGCGGGGCATGAGCTTGCCTGGGGCTTGAGGTTGCAAATAATCGATGTGGGTGAGCGCCTCTTCCCAGTGCGCCAACAAGCCCGCAATGGCCGGTGCATCAGCCCAGCGAGGGGGCGGTGTTCGAGCTTCCACCTGAAAGCCGCCGCAGGCCTGCCGCCATTCATAGGCCAGCACTTGAACCGCCTGCGCCAAATTCAATGAACCGTAAGTGGGGTCGGTGGGAATGCTCAGGGTGGCATGACATCGGTACACATCTTCATTGCTGAGCCCGAAGCGTTCACAGCCAAATACCAGCCCAAGGCGATGATCACTGGCCGCCAGCGCCTCAAAGCAAGCGCGTGGTGCCTGGGTGGGCGGCCCGAAGTCTCGGGGGGTCATGGCGGTGGCGCACGCAAAGGTCACGCCCTCTAGCGCCTCGGTGAGGGTGTCGACTACCCGAGCATCGCGCAACACACCCGTGGCGCCACTCGACATGGCGATGGCCTGAGGGTTCTTGAGCACATTGGGCATCCTGGGCGCCACCACCACCAAATCACTGAAACCCATCACGCGCATCGCCCGTGCTGTAGCCCCCACGTTGGCGGGGTGACTCACATTGACGAGAATGAATCGGGTGTCCGAGCGGGGCCAGGCAGTGGGTTGAGAAGATTCGACAAGATCAGTCATTTGGGTACAGACGGTCAGAGGCTGGATAGAATCGGAATTATCCGGGCACACGATCGTGCCTTGTCGCGCTGCGCGACTCGTTCTTTTTCCCTGCCAGTCTGCTCTCTGAACCTGAAGGTTGTCCCATGTCTCAAGCGCTCCATCCCATGCTCAACATCGCCATCAAGGCGGCCCGCAGTGCCGGCGGGGTGATTACCCAGGCCTCCAGAGATCTCGAATTGTTGAAGGTCGAGGCCAAGGCCCCCAATGATTTCGTGACAGAAGTAGAC
>CANHBY010000136.1 GCA_947458895.1 Burkholderiales bacterium
ATCGCCAAGGCCAACGATGAGTTGGTTGAACCCCTGCTCAAAAAGCTGCGCGCTGCCGGCATCAAAGACATCCAGGTTCTGTTCACCAATGAGCTGGACGAAGGCGCCTACATTTCCCAGACGCTGACCAGTGATGAAACCGCTGACCAGTTGGCTGCCCGTGTCGCCATCTACCGCATGATGCGCCCTGGCGAGCCCCCGACAGAAGATGCTGTCGAAGCGTTGTTCAACCGCCTGTTCTACAGCGCCGACACCTACGATTTGTCACGCGTGGGCCGCATGAAATTTAACGCCCGGGTGGGTCGTGACACACCAGACGGCCCCATGACCCTGTCCAACGACGACATTCTCGATGTCGTCAAGATTTTGGTCGAGTTGCGCAATGGCCGGGGCGAAGTGGACGATATCGACCACTTGGGTAACCGCCGCGTGCGCTGCGTAGGCGAGTTGGCTGAGAACCAATATCGCTCGGGGCTGGCGCGTATCGAAAAGGCCGTGAAGGAGCGTCTGGGTCAGGCTGAAACCGAAGCCCTGATGCCGCACGACCTCATCAACTCCAAGCCAATTTCTGCGGCTCTGAAGGAGTTTTTCGGTGCGTCCCAGCTGAGCCAGTTCATGGACCAAACCAACCCCTTGTCAGAGATCACGCACAAGCGTCGGGTCTCAGCCTTGGGCCCAGGTGGTTTGACCCGCGAGCGTGCCGGCTTCGAAGTCCGCGACGTGCACCCGACCCACTACGGTCGAGTGTGCCCCATCGAAACGCCGGAAGGTCCGAACATCGGGCTGATCAACTCCCTGGCGCTTTACGCTCAGCTGAACGAGTACGGCTTCCTTGAAACGCCTTACCGCCGGGTGATCGATGGCAAGGTGACGGACCAGATCGACTATCTCTCCGCCATCGAAGAAGGCAAGTATGTGATCGCCCAGGCCAGCGCCACGCTGGACAAAGACGGCAAGCTGATCGACGAACTCGTCAGCGCCCGCGACAACGGCGAATCCATCTTGACCTCTGCCGAACGCGTCCAATACATGGACGTGGCACCGACGCAGATCGTCTCGGTCGCTGCCTCGCTCGTGCCCTTTCTGGAGCACGACGATGCAAACCGCGCATTGATGGGCGCCAACATGCAACGTCAAGCCGTTCCCACTCTGCGCCCTGAGAAGGCGATGGTGGGGACTGGCGTTGAACGCGTGGCCGCCAAGGACTCGGGCACCGTGGTGGCGGCCCGCCGTGGCGGCGTCGTGGACTATGTGGACACCAACCGTATCGTGATTCGCGTGAATGACGCGGAAACCGTGGCGGGCGAGGTCGGCGTAGATATCTACAACCTGATCAAGTACCAACGTTCCAATCAGAACACCAACATCCACCAACGCCCGATCGTTCAGCGTGGCGACAAGGTCGAGGCCGAAGACATCATTGCCGATGGCGCCTCAACCGACATCGGTGAGTTGGCTCTGGGCCAGAACATGTTGGTGGCGTTCATGCCCTGGAACGGCTACAACTTCGAAGATTCGATCTTGATCAGCGAGCGCGTCATTTCTGACGATCGCTACACCTCGATCCACATCGAAGAGTTGGTGGTCATGGCCCGCGATACCAAGCTGGGTTCCGAAGAAATCACCCGCGACATCCCCAACCTGAGCGAGCACCAATTGGGTCGCCTTGATGAGTCGGGCATTGTGTATGTGGGGGCCGAAGTGGGCCCTGGCGACACGCTGGTTGGCAAGGTCACGCCGAAGGGTGAAACCACCCTGACCCCCGAAGAGAAGTTGCTGCGTGCGATTTTCGGTGAGAAGGCCTCTGACGTGAAGGACACCTCCTTGCGCGTGGATCAAGGTACCAGCGGCACCGTGATCGACGTTCAAGTCTTTACCCGCGAGGGCATCCAGCGTGACAAACGCGCCCAGCAGATCATCGACGACGAACTCAAGCGCTATCGCCTGGACCTCAACGACCAGCTGCGCATCGTTGAAGCAGATGCCTTTGACCGTATCGAAAAGCTGTTGTCCGGCAAGATCGCCAATGGCGGCCCGAACAAGCTTACCAAGGGCAGCGCCATCACCAAAGACTATTTGGCAGGTGTTGAACGCTTCCACTGGTTTGATATTCGTCCTGCCGAGGAAGAAGTCGCCAACCAGCTCGAGTCGATCAAGAACTCTCTGGAGCAAACCCGCCACAGCTTCGACTTGGCTTTTGAAGAAAAGCGCAAGAAGCTCACCCAGGGCGACGAGCTGCCTGCGGGCGTTCTGAAGATGGTCAAGGTGTACCTGGCCGTCAAGCGACGCCTGCAGCCTGGCGACAAGATGGCCGGCCGTCACGGTAACAAGGGCGTGGTTTCCAAGGTGGTTCCCGTCGAAGACATGCCCTACATGGCTGACGGTACGCCATGCGACATCGTTCTGAATCCTCTGGGCGTGCCTTCACGGATGAACGTGGGGCAGGTTCTGGAAGTTCACTTGGGATGGGCAGGCAAGGGCATCGGCCAGCGCATCGGCAACATGCTTCAGCAGCAAGCCAAAGTGGCCGAGCTGCGCCAGTTCCTGGATCAGCTTTACAACCAGTCTGGCGGCCGCACCGAGCGTCTGGATCACCTGAGCGATGTCGAGATTATCGAGATGTCCCAGAACCTCAGCCTTGGTGTGCCGTTTGCGACCCCCGTGTTCGATGGCGCAACGGAAGAAGAAATCCGCGGCATGTTGAAGCTGGCCTACCCTGATGACATCGCCAAGGCCAAGGGCTTGACCGAAACACGCACCCAGGCCACCTTGCACGACGGCCGCACCGGCGATGCTTTCGAGCGGCCCGTGACGATTGGCTACATGCACGTCTTGAAGCTGCACCATTTGGTCGACGACAAGATGCACGCTCGCTCAACCGGCCCCTACAGCTTGGTCACCCAGCAGCCGCTGGGCGGCAAGGCACAGTTCGGTGGTCAGCGCTTCGGCGAGATGGAAGTGTGGGCCCTGGAAGCTTACGGTGCCAGCTACGTGCTGCAAGAGATGTTGACGGTGAAGTCCGATGACGTGAATGGCCGCACCAAAGTGTACGAGTCCATTGTCAAGGGCGAACACGCTATCGAAGCCGGCATGCCCGAGTCGTTCAACGTTCTTGTCAAAGAGATTCGCTCTCTGGGCATCGACATTGAACTTGAACGCAACTGATTGAAAAGGAACGGACCATGAAAGGTTTACTCGACCTGTTCAAGCAATTCACCCCTGATGAGCATTTCGATGCCATCAAGATCGGCCTAGCCTCCCCGGAGAAAATCCGCAGCTGGTCGTTCGGCGAGGTGAAGAAGCCAGAAACCATTAACTATAGAACCTTCAAGCCTGAACGTGACGGCCTGTTCTGCGCCAAAATTTTTGGCCCGATCAAGGATTACGAATGCTTGTGCGGCAAGTACAAGCGCCTGAAGCACCGTGGCGTCATTTGCGAAAAGTGCGGTGTGGAAGTGACGCAAACCAAGGTGCGTCGCGACCGCATGGGTCACATCGACCTGGCAGCGCCCTGCGCCCACATCTGGTTCTTGAAGTCTCTGCCCAGCCGTTTGGGCCTCGTGCTCGACATGACGCTGCGCGACATCGAGCGCGTGCTGTACTTTGAAGCTTATGTGGTGGTCGACCCCGGCATGACAGCGCTGAAGAAATTCAGCATCATGACCGAGGACGATTACGACGCTAAGCGCGCCGAGCTCGGAGATGAGTTCATCGCCCTGATGGGTGCTGAAGGCGTCAAAAAGCTGCTGGAAGAAATCGATCTCGACAACGAGATTGAGCGCCTGCGTGGCGACATGACCGGCTCCGAGCTCAAGGTCAAGAAGAATTCCAAGCGCCTCAAGGTCATGGAAGCCTTCAAGAAGTCCGGCATCAAGCCCCAGTGGATGGTGCTGGATGTGCTGCCTGTGCTGCCGCCTGATCTGCGCCCCCTGGTGCCCCTGGACGGTGGCCGCTTCGCGACCTCCGACCTCAACGACCTCTATCGTCGCGTCATCAACCGGAACAACCGCTTGGCACGCTTGCTGGAGCTCAAGGCCCCCGAGATCATCGTGCGCAACGAAAAGCGCATGCTGCAAGAGGCCGTGGACTCTCTGCTAGACAACGGCCGCCGTGGCAAGGCCATGACAGGCGCCAACAAGCGCGCGCTGAAATCCTTGGCTGACATGATCAAGGGCAAGAGCGGTCGTTTCCGCCAAAACTTGCTGGGCAAGCGCGTTGACTACTCCGGTCGTTCCGTGATCGTGGTGGGCCCCACCCTCAAGCTGCATCAGTGCGGCCTGCCCAAGCTGATGGCGCTTGAGCTCTTCAAGCCCTTCATCTTCTCGCGCCTGGAAGCCATGGGCATCGCCACCACCATCAAGGCGGCCAAGAAGGAAGTGGAAGCTGGCACCCCCGTGGTCTGGGACATCTTGGAAGAGGTGATCAAAGAGCACCCCGTGATGCTCAACCGCGCACCCACCTTGCACCGCCTCGGCATTCAGGCTTTCGAGCCTGTGCTGATTGAAGGCAAGGCGATCCAGCTGCACCCCCTCGTTTGCGCGGCATTCAACGCCGACTTCGACGGCGACCAGATGGCTGTTCACGTGCCCTTGTCGATTGAGGCCCAAATGGAAGCCCGCACCTTGATGCTGGCTTCCAATAACGTGCTTTTCCCCGCCAACGGCGAGCCCTCCATCGTTCCGTCACAAGACGTTGTGCTGGGCCTGTACTACGCCACGCGTGACCGCATCAACGCCAAGGGTGAAGGCCTGATCTTCTCAAGCGTGACTGAGGTTCAGCGTGCACTCGACGCCGACGTGGTGGAAATCACCACCAAGGTCAGCGTGCGTCTGACCGAGTACATGAAGGACAAGCAAACCGGCGAATTCACAGCCTCAACCTCCTTGGTTGACACCACCGTGGGCCGCGCACTGCTCAGCGAAATCCTGCCCAAGGGCCTGCCCTTCAGCAATATCAACAAGGCGCTGAAGAAGAAGGAAATCTCCCGGCTGATCAACACCTCTTTCCGCAAGTGCGGTCTCAAAGAAACCGTGGTGTTCGCTGACAAGCTGCTGCAGTCTGGCTTCCGCTTGGCTACTCGCGCCGGCATCTCGATTTGTATCGACGATATGTTGGTGCCGAAGGAGAAAACCGCCCTCATCGAGCGCGCCGAAAAAGAGGTCAAGGAAATCGAGCAGCAGTACGTCTCAGGTCTGGTGACTGCAGGTGAGCGCTACAACAAGGTGGTCGACATCTGGGGCAAGACCGGCGACGAGGTGGGCAAGGTCATGATGTCCCAGCTCTCCAAGCAAAAGGTCACAGACCGCCACGGCAATTTGGTGGATCAAGAATCCTTCAATTCGATCTACATGATGGCCGACTCC
>CANHBY010000137.1 GCA_947458895.1 Burkholderiales bacterium
AAGGTAGCCAGATTCACCATGGGAAACATCGACAGCCAGCGCATTTCTTCGGGCATAGAGCTGTCGATGACAGTTTGCAAGTTTTGAATACATTGCTCAAAAGCCACGGTCTCGAGCGACTCAGCCAGCGCACGGTTCATCACCAGCAGCTGCAGATCAGGGGGTAAGCCGAGATCTATGCGCAGGCGCAATTCGCTGCCCAGGATGTAGCTACGCTCACTGGGCCCCCATTCGATGCTCCAGCGGTTTTCATCGGAACTGGCCTCGACTGTAAAGCCCCCTCCAGTCGCCGCGCGATGAAAGCCCCAGCCCTGCTGCCCACACCAGTCGGACAGGGCTTGGGTATCTGGGGCTGCCTCATCCATCAAGAACCACTTTTTAACCTGATCAAGCATCATCCTGCACCCTCAAGGTTCGAAAGTTACGCCGACCTACCTACGCCATACCAACCGTGACTCAGCAGCAACGAACGCTTTAACACTCTTTCCTGAGCCGGGGCGGCAAAACCCAAAGACTCACTCAGATTCGTGGCGCAATCCGGGGCTGGGTGGCATCACAAACTCATCTGAGTCGTGCCATGCCCTAGGGCCTGTTAACACTAAAGATGCCAGTGCGAACGCGGTCATTGGGGCGCAGGGCAAGGCGCGCGGCGCTGCCAAGGCTATTCGCCTTGGCGAGACATGCAACGCCGCGCTGTGCCCCAATGACCACCTTCCCGAAGGGTTGTTCTTCAAATGGCCTTGCGCAGCGTTGCAAAGCCTCGCCGGGGACCTACCCCGGCTTCGTTTTGCGCCTTGCTCAAGGCCTTTTGAAGAACAACGCATCTGGCATCTTTAGTGTTAACAGGCCCTAAGGCGAAACCGGAAACTGCCGGAATCGAGGTGTATTCATGGGCCACGCCAAATCGTCACTCACGTCAAATCGTGTTGGAACCGTTTGAGCAACCTTAGCAAGCCTGGCCGGTCGATATCGGTGCTTATGAACCGTTTCAACCCTCTTTTTTGACGATACCCTCTCGGATCATCCTTCACCGCAATCCCCGAGATGTACCAACAACCCACCACCGCACCCCACTGGCGAACATGAAAATAACGTGCTTTTCGGGGGTGCGCAGCAGCTTCAATGCCCCTGTTGAGCCCCTCGAAAAGGCCCCCGCCCGGCCGAGGCCTCAAAATACACATCTTCGAACGAAACGAACTGAAAGACAGTTATGAGCCTCAAATGCGGCATCGTGGGCTTGCCCAACGTTGGCAAGTCCACCCTTTTCAATGCTTTGACCCAAGCCGGCATCGCGGCTGAAAACTATCCCTTTTGCACCATTGAGCCCAACGTGGGGATCGTGCCGGTGCCCGACCCCCGGCTCGCTCAATTGGCCGAGATCGTCAAGCCCGAGCGCATTTTGCCGGCCACGGTCGAATTCGTTGACATTGCCGGCTTGGTGGCCGGTGCCTCAAAGGGTGAAGGCCTGGGCAACCAGTTTCTGGCTCACATTCGTGAAACCGATGCCATCGTCAATGTGGTGCGTTGCTTCGAGGACGACAACGTCATCCACGTGGCCGGCAAGGTAGATCCCATCGCCGACATTGAGGTCATCCAAACTGAACTCTGCCTGGCCGACCTCACCACGGTCGAAAAGAGTTTGCAGCGCTACAGCAAGGTGGCCAAGACCGGCGACAAAGAGGCTGCACGCTTGGTGGAAGTGCTCGCCAAGTGCCTGGAAACCCTGAACCAGGCCAAACCTGTGCGCAGCATCACCTTCAGCAAAGAAGACCAAGCCGTTCTCAAGCCCCTGTGCCTGATCACCGCCAAGCCGGCCATGTTTGTGGGCAACGTGAATGAAAGCGGCTTCGAGAACAACCCTTACCTCGACAAGCTCACCGCCTTCACCAAAGCACAGCATGCACCGGTGGTGGCTATTTGCGCCAAAACCGAAGCCGAACTCGCCGAGATGGAAGAGGAAGACAAGGTCATGTTTCTCTCCGACATGGGCCAAACCGAACCTGGACTCAACCGCCTCATCCGGGCAGCCTTCTCACTCTTGGGCCTGCAGACCTACTTCACCGCAGGCGTCAAGGAAGTGCGCGCCTGGACCATCCACATCGGCGACACAGCCCCCCAAGCCGCCGGTGTGATCCACACCGATTTTGAGCGCGGCTTCATTCGCGCTCAAACCATTGCCTTCAATGACTACATGAGCTGCAAAGGCGAACAAGGCGCCAAAGACGCCGGCAAGATGCGCTCTGAAGGCAAGGAATACTTGGTGAAGGATGGGGATGTGCTGAACTTCTTGTTCAACGTCTGACGGCTTTTGAATGTGAAGCTGGCGGGTCAGCCAGCCTCAACGGCAGCTTGGCGTTTGGCCCGCCAAGCACCCAGTACTGCCAACAGAGTAGGAATGAGAATCAGGGCCCAAATGACTTTTTCGAGATGCTTCTGAACCAAAGGCATGTTGCCGAAAAAGTAGCCCGCGGCCAAGAGACCCACCACCCAAATAAAAGCACCCACGATGTTGTAGAGGATGAACTTGGCTCGGCTCATTTCAGATACACCGGCCACGAACGGGGCGAAGGTGCGTACAAACGGCAGAAACCGCGCCAAGATGATGGTGACGCCGCCATGCTTTTCATAAAAAGCGTGGGCCGAGTTGAAGGCCGCCTTGTTGAAAAATCGGGAGTTCTCCCACTGAAACACCCGAGGCCCCAAGCGGCGTCCGATGGCGTAGTTGAGTTGATCGCCCAGCACCGCCGCCACAAACAACAAGGCCATGGTCCCAGGCAAATTCAAAAGCCCCAGGCCACACAACGCACCGGTCACAAACAACAAAGAGTCACCGGGCAAAAACGGCATGACTACCAAACCGGTCTCGACAAAAACCACCGCAAACAACAACACATAAACCCACGGACCATAGGTCTGAACGAAGTGGACCAAATGTTTGTCGACATGAAGAATGAAGTCGATGAGAAAGTGCGCGATTTCCATGGGGGCTCATTATGAGCCGGTTGGCATGAGCCTGCGTGGACTGTTTCCATGCTTTTCACCTGCAAGAGGCTTGGCAAGGCCTCGCCTCACCAGAGAAATTTCCGAGAATGCAGTCGAAGTGGGCGGGAGCCGCATTTGCCCGTGCGGGCTGTTCCCACAGGCCGGCAGACTAGGGACACTGGCACACTAAAATGCCCCCGATGTACGCTGAAACTTCTTCGCCCCCGAGC
The DNA here is from genome assembly GCA_947458895.1 of Burkholderiales bacterium. Lineage (GTDB taxonomy): Bacteria > Pseudomonadota > Gammaproteobacteria > Burkholderiales > Burkholderiaceae_C > CANHBY01. The sequence goes on from CANHBY010000137.1 coordinate 3,213, forward strand.
ACCCCGCGCCCGATCCGTGAACTGCCGGATGAGCTGGTCAGTCAGATCGCTGCGGGCGAGGTGATTGAGCGCCCTGCTTCCGTGGTTCGCGAACTGGTCGACAACGCGCTGGACGCAGGCTCACGCTCGGTCACGGTCAAACTCACCTCGGGTGGCATCCGCAGCATCAACGTCGAAGACGATGGGCACGGCATCCCAAGGGCAGACCTGGGCTTGGCGCTGCGCAGACACGCCACCAGCAAGATCGGCTCGCTGGCTGATCTGGAAAACGTCTCAACCATGGGGTTTCGCGGCGAGGCTCTGGCGGCCATTGCATCGGTCTCCGAAGTGGCACTGTGCAGCAGAACCCAAGGGGCTGAGCATGCTGAGCGCCTGGATGCTCGCACTGGCGAGATCATGCCGGCGGCGCGCGGCGTAGGCACCAGCATCGAAGTTCGCGAGCTGTTTTTCAATACGCCGGCGCGGCGTAAGTTTCTGAAAACTGAATCCACTGAGCTGGCGCATTGTGTTGAGGCGGTGCGCCGCCACGCGCTGGCGCGGCCGGATGTGGAGTTCTCCATCTGGCATGAGGGCAAACTGGTGCAGCACTGGCGCCGTGGCACGCCCGAGCAGCGCCTCATTGACGTGCTGGACGCCGACTTCGAAGCCCAAAGCCAGCCCGTGGCGCTGGACCTCGGGGTGCTGCGAATTCAAGGCCGAGCTGGCCTGCCCGAGGCCGCGCGCAGCCGCACCGACCATCAGTATGTTTATGTCAATGGCCGCTATGTGCGCGACAAACTGATTGCCCACGGCGTCAGGTCGGCCTATGAAGATGTGCTGCACGGTGGGCGTCAGCCAGCCTATGTGCTGTTCATCGAGATTCACCCTGAGCGGGTCGATGTGAACGTGCACCCGACCAAAATCGAGGTTCGCTTCAGAGATTCGCGAGAGGTTCATCAGGGCGTGCGCAAAGCCGTGGAAGCCGCCCTGGCGCAGCCTCGGGCCGCTCAGGCTGCCGAGCCGCCAGCCACATCACCCTTGCCCGGCCTGTTCGACGCCGAGGCCTCACCAGCGCCTCAACCCTCAACACCTCGAAGCACGATGCCCACCTGGGAGGGGTTTGCACCTCAGCAGGGCCGACTCGGTCTGGCCCAAGCCGCCGTGTTGTATGCCAAGGAGCCTCAGGCCCAGACCCTGGCCGCACCTGGCTTTGAGCACACGCCTTCACAACAGCCGGCGATTTCAACAGGCGCCCCCCAGCCAGCGCGGGAGACCTCTGAGTGGGCGCTGGGCCGGGCTGTGGCCCAAATTGCAGGCATTTACATCCTGGCCGAAAATGCCCAGGGTTTGGTGGTGGTTGACATGCATGCGGCACATGAGCGCATCGTTTACGAGCGGCTTAAGCGCGATCTGGCACACGCCACATTGGAGTCGCAACCCCTGTTGATCCCCACAACCTTCTCGGCTACGACGGAAGAAATCGCCAGCGCAGAAGCTCATTCAAGTGACCTTCAAGCCCTCGGCCTTGACATTGCCCCTATCTCGCCCACCCGCCTGGCCATTCGCTCTCAACCCGCAGCCTTGGCGGGCGGTGATATCGTGGCACTCGCGCGCAGCGTGCTGAGTGAGTTGGTGCAGTTTGGCGGCAGCACCGTCATTGAGCGTGCCCAGCATGAGATCCTGTCATCCATGGCGTGCCATGGTGCAGTTCGGGCCAACCGGCAGTTGACGCTGGATGAAATGAATGCCCTACTGCGTGACATGGAGTGCACAGAGCGCTCCGATCAATGCAACCACGGACGCCCCACTTGGCGCCAAATCACCCTGCGCGAACTCGATCAGATGTTCTGGCGCGGGCGCTGAAACACCTCACCTGATGGCCCCTTCAAGGGCCGATTTTCTGGATTGACATGGCCACTTTGAAACTGAAGAAAAAGACCGGGAGCGAAGGCCCTCGGGAAGTGCGGCCGCCTGTGCGCGGCATGAACACCAGCCTGCGCCCCCGCCCCACCCTGGCGGACAAAGAGGCTCGCCGCGCAGAGCGAGCCGCGCACGGCCAAGGCTCGGGCAGGCCGACGGGAGCGCGAGGTCAAGCACCAGGCTGGCAAGAGCAAGCAGCCCCACGCCGAAATGACATGGGGAACCCCTCGCCATCACG
>CANHBY010000138.1 GCA_947458895.1 Burkholderiales bacterium
GAAGCCACGCCAGCGCCACCCAAATCAACACGCAAGACCTGACCCTCACACTCAGCAACGGCGAGACCCTGGCCTACCGAGACCTCGTGCTCGCTTTGGGTGCCGACGCTATCCCCGCCGGGCTCACCGGCGATGCGTTAGACCGTGTGGTTTCGGTCAACGACCTGGACGACTACGCACGCTTCAGTGACCTTCTGGCGGGGGTGAACCGCGTGGCCATTTTGGGCGCGGGCCTGATCGGCTGCGAATTCGCCAATGACCTGCTCAGCCGAGGCATCACCCCCGTGGTCGTTGACCCCAGCCAGGGTCCCCTGTCTCGCTTGCTGCCGCCTGCGGCCAGCCACCGAGTCCGAGACAAGCTGCAAGCAGCAGGGGTGCAGTTTTTGTGGGGCCTCACCGCCACATCCGTGCAACACACGGCCGAAGCCCCCACCGATGTCACCCTGACCCTCAGCAACGGCGACACGCTGCAGGCTGGCTTGGTGCTCAGCGCCATCGGCCTGCGCCCTAGGGTGGCCCTGGCACAAGCCGCTGGCATGGAGGTTCGCCGCGGTATCGTGACCGATGCGCTTTTGACCACCACAGCCCCTCACGTCTATGCCGTGGGCGACTGCGCAGAGGTGCTCGGCCATAACCTGCCCTATGTGATGCCCATCATGAATCAAGGCCGGGCACTGGCTGCCACCCTGGCCGGCACACCCACCGCCGTGATCTACCCCGCGATGCCCGTGACGGTCAAAACCCCAGCCTGCCCCACTGTGGTGTGCCCACCGCCCCCCCACAGCGCGGGCCAATGGCACGAGCAAGTGACTGATGAAGGCGTGGAGGCTCGCTTTATTCACCCCGACGGCACATTGCTCGGCTTTGCCTTGCTGGGCAGCGCCACCCAGCAGCGTCAGGCCCTGACACCCCTGGTCAAGCCTTTGCTGGGCTGACGGCCAACACGCCAGCAAGGGGCGTTGGAGACTCCATCAACGAGCCACTAACGCCCCCCTACCCCATCAACCGCTCTTCAGCCAACGCCAAGGCCTCGGGCAGACCCGACAACACCAAGGTGTCGCCGCTGCTCAAAATCAAGCTGTCATCGGGGCTCGCCACCACGCTGCCCTCGGATCGGCGAATGGAGGCCACCCCCACCCCCCCTGCCTGGAGCGCCAACTGGCCCAGGCTCTGACCCGCACAAGATGCCTGCAAAGGCAAGGTGACGCTGTGCAAGCGGGCCGTTTGCAGCTCGTCGACCGTGTCGTCATCTGCGCCGTGAAAGTAGCCCCGCAGTAAGCTGTAGCGGGCATTGCGCTGGTCTTGCACGATGCGCAGCACACGCCGAACCGGAATGCCCACCAACGCCAGGGCATGGCTGGCCAACATCAAGGAACCCTCAATCGCCTCAGGCACAACTTCGGTGGCTCCCGCAGCCTGAAGCAGCTCCAGGTCTGAGTCGTCGATGGTCCGAACGATCACGGGCACCTGCGGTGCATGCGCTTTCACCAATTCAAGAATCCGCAGGGCCGAGGGCGTATCGTGATACGACACCACCACCGCATTGGCTCTGGCCAGGCCCGCCGCCATCAAACTTTGCAGCCGGGCTGCATCGCCAAACACCACGCTCTGGCCGGCAGCCGCGGCCTGGCGAACACGGTCGGGGTCAAGATCCAGCGCCATGTAGGGGATATGTTCACCCTCCAAAATGCGGGCCAAGTTCTGACCACTTCGTCCATAGCCCGCAATGATCACATGCGCCTCGGTGTTGATCGCGCGCTTGGCAATGGAGGTCATGGCCACCGACTGCATCAGCCAGTCGGTTGGGTTCAGGCGCATCACGATGGCATCGCTCTTCATGATGATCAGCGGCGTGGCCAACATGCTCAGCACCATGCTGGCCAGCACCGGGCTCATCCACTGGGGCTCAATGAGCCCCTGATCTGCACCCAGCGTCAACAGCACGAAACCAAACTCACCCGCCTGGGCCAGATACAGACCCGTGCGCAAAGCCACCCCCGTGCTCGCCCCCATCAACCAGGTCAGGCCGCCCACCAACACAAACTTGGCAAACACCGGGATGCAGGTCAACAACAGCACCAGCAACCACTGGTCGAGCACCGGCCGCCAATTGAGCTTCATGCCGATGGTGATGAAGAAAAGCCCCAACAGCACGTCATGGAAGGGTCGAATGTCGGTCTCCACCTGATGCCGATATTCGGTTTCGGCCACCAGCATCCCCGCCACAAAAGCACCCAGCGCCAAGGACAACCCCGCATGCTCCGTCAACCAGGCCAGCCCCAAGGTGATCAACAACAGATTGAGGATGAACAACTCCTCGCTTTTGCGCCTCGCCACCAGCGTCAACCACCAACGCATCACACGCTGGCCGCCGACCAGCAGCAAGGTCAGCAAAACACCCGCCTTCAGCGCGGCCCAGCTTAACGATGACACCAAATCAGCCGCACTGGAATGCAGAGCAGGAATCAGCACGAGCAAAGGCACCACCGCCAAATCCTGGAACAGCAACACACCCATGACACGGCGACCATGCTCGCTGTCGAGCTCCAGCCGCTCGGCCATCATCTTCACCACGATCGCAGTGCTCGACATTGCCATCGCACCAGCCAACACCAGCGAGCCCTGCCAGGACAATTCCCAAGGGCGGCTGGTGAAGGAAAAGGCCCACGTCAAAAGGTAATGCCCCGCCACCGTGCCTGCGATGGTGAGCAGGACCTGCGCCAAGCCCAAGCCAAACACCAGCACCCGCATGCTGCGCAGCTTGGGCAGGTTGAACTCCAAGCCAATCACGAACATCAGGAACACCACGCCAAACTCAGCCAGCAGCTGAAGGCCTGCGGTGTCTTTGGCAAAAGACAGCGCGTGGGGCCCAATCAACACCCCCACAGCCAGATAGCCCACCATCGGCGGCAACTTCATAAAGCGGCACAGAACCACTCCGGCCACGGCGGCCAGTAAAAACATCAAGATGAGTTCAAGTGTCCCGACCATGTGAATGAAGATGCCAGAGCGTGCCTACAATCAATGCATCGTAACGGACGCGCCCGCTGAAACCGTGGCGATTCCCCGACTTCTCACCCACCATGACCACAGCCCCTGTTTTTGACGCCGAACGTGCCTTGCAACTGGCGCGTCAAACCTTCGACATCGAAGCTCAAGCGCTGCTGGGCCTGAAAGATCGCCTGGGGCAAGATTTCGCGCAGGTGGTGCATGCCATCCTGAACTGCGACGGTCGTCTGGTGGTCACCGGCATGGGCAAAAGTGGGCATGTCGGCCGCAAGATCGCAGCCACCCTGTCGTCCACCGGCACCCCCTCGTTTTTCCTGCACCCCGCCGAAGCGGTGCACGGCGACTTGGGCATGGTCAAGCCTGGCGATGTGGTGCTGGCCATTTCAAACTCAGGTGAAAGCGACGAGCTGGTGGCCCTGTTACCGGCGATCAAGCGGCTCCACATCACCCTGGTCGCCATGACTGGCAAGCCCACCTCCACCCTGGCCCGGCATGCCAACTGGCTGCTGTCGTCGGCGGTCGATCAAGAGGCCTGCCCCCTTAACCTGGCTCCCACGGCCAGCACCACCGCCCAAATGGCCTTGGGCGATGCCCTGGCCGTGGCCCTGCTGGATGCCCGCGGCTTTCGCGAAGACGACTTCGCTCGCTCCCACCCCGGCGGCAGCCTGGGCCGCAAACTGCTCACGCATGTGCGAGACGTGATGCGCCAAGGTGAAGCCGTGGCGCGCGTTTCCCCTGATGCAGCCTTCATCGAGATGGTGCGTGAGATGACCAGCAAGCGCCTCGGCGCCACCGCCATCGCCGACGCCCAAGGCAAGCTGCTGGGCATCTTCACCGATGGCGACCTGCGACGCTTGCTCGAAAAAGGCCAAGACCTGCGCCCCCTGACAGCCCAAGAAGTGATGTACCCCCACCCCAAAACCGTCCGCGACGACGCCCTCGCCGCAGAGGCCGCCAGCATCATGGAGCAACACCGGGTGACCACCATTCTGGTGGTCGATGCCCAAGGCCTTCTGGTCGGCGCACTCAATTTCAGCGACCTGATGGCCGCCAAGGTGATCTGATGTCAAGCCACGATTGGCAACCGGCCCGGACCTTCCCCCCCGAGCTTTTGCTGCAAGCGCAAGGCACAGCCGAGCAACCCGGCATGCGCGCAGCCATCTTTGATGTCGATGGCGTGCTGACCGACGGCTCGATCTACATCAGCGAACAAGGCGAATCCCTCAAAGCCTTCCACAGCCTGGATGGCCACGGCCTGAAGCTTCTGGCCCAAGGTGGCATCGAGCCCCTCGTGATCACCGGCCGCGACAGCCCTGCCGTTCGCCGTCGCATGGCAGACCTGGGCATCCGCCATGCGCTGTATGGCATCAGCGACAAGCTGGCCGCAGCCGAAGCCCTTCTCTTGGGCTTGAACGTGAGCTGGAATCAGGTGGCCGCCATGGGCGACGACTGGCCCGACCTGCCCCTGATGGTGCGCGCAGCCTTTGCCTTTGCACCCGCCAACGCACACGCCGAAGTCAAAGCCAGGGCTCACCATGTCAGTAGGCTCCAAGGCGGCCAGGGTGCGGCCCGTGAATGCTGCGATCTCCTCCTCACGGCAGCCGGGCGCTACGCCTCGCTGCTCAAAGGCCACCTCACCACACTGGACGCAGGACATTGAACACCCAGCGCCCCCCGGCCCCGTTCACAACCTGGTTGCGCAACACCCTCAATCAGGCCTCGACCTACCTCCCCCTATTTTTAATAGGGCTGCTCGCCATGGGCACTTGGTGGGTGGTCAAAAACACCCCCATCTTTGAACCCCCGCGCGGGCAGGCCGCACCTCGTCATGAACCCGACTACATCATGGAGGGCTTCACCGTGCGCCGGTTCGACACGCAAGGCACGCTCAGCGCCGTGATGCAAGGCCACCAGGCTCGCCACTACCCCGACACCGACTCGCTCGAAATCGACCAGGTGCGCCTGCGAGCCATTGGCGCGCAGGGCGAAGTCACCACCGCACAGGCCCGCGCCAGCTGGAGCAATCACGACGGCTCCGAGCTTCGCCTCAAGGGCGAAGCCCTCGTGATCAGAGAAGCCACCGCCACCGAGCCGGCCATCACCTTCAAAGGCGAATCGCTCACGGCCCTAACGAAGCAGCAACAGATCTCCTCCGAGGAGCCCGTGACCATCGAGCGCGCAGGCTTGCGTGTCGATGCCGCCTCCATGACCTACGACCACGCCTCGCAAACCGCACAGGCCCATGGCCGGGTGCAAGCCACTTTTAGTCAGAGCGCCACAGACAAGACGAAGTGAGATTCATGCCGGCAGACTCTTCTCCCTTGGTGTTCATCACAGGC
>CANHBY010000139.1 GCA_947458895.1 Burkholderiales bacterium
AAAGCCTAGCTGTGGAGACCCAGGGGGTGAGCTGCCGGGCCCGCCGCCCCCATCAATCAACCATCAACAACGGCCAGTCAGAGAACCCCAGGGTTATCTGATGACAGGTTCACTAAAGATGACTATGACGACTTGATGTCCGGTATGCAGAGGCCGGCAGCTGCAAATTGACGCAAGTTCGGGGCCTGCTGCACCGTAGGTTTGCAGGGCCGACCATATAAGAACACTTGCACTGTTTCAATGCAGCTGACACAATACGCGGGTGGACAAACACTTCAATCTTGATCAGCTGTGCGCCTTGACCGATCTGCCCAAGCGGACGGTCAGGTACTACATGCAAATTGGCTTGGTTGATCGGCCCATTGGCGAAACCCGAGCGGCCTATTACGAGCAGCGTCATCTCGATCAACTGCTGCGCATCAAGCAACTCACCGATGCCGGTATTTCTCTTGAGCGCATTCGTGAGGTGCTGCAGGGCGGCGGCCTGCCGGTGCCCGCTCGGCAGCGAAGCCCCGGCTCGGTGGAAGTCCGAAGCCACCTGTTTGTTGCGCCTGGCATTGAGCTCCAGATCACACCTGAACAGGCCGGCCTCTCGCCTGAGCAACTCAGAGCGTTGGTGCGAGAGGTGATGCTGGCCGCGCAGAGGGTGATTGGCAATCAAGCTGGCGATGGGTGACCGAGTTTCGGGCGCTGGCCCATAGGTGCCAGCGGGCGCGCCCAGCCCTTGTTGAACACGAATTCAAAACCCATCGCAGCATGGGACGGGGGCGGTGCGCCCTTTTTTTGACCTACTTTTCGATCTACGCCACGGCCCGTGGCCGTGACCCTCCAGGAGGCAGTGCCTTGAAGAACCAATTCAGTCTTTCATCATTGCGCGGCGAAGTGCTCGCCTTGAAATCAGTTCACCTTGCCGGTCGGGTGGATGAACTGTTGATGACCATGACGATGCACCAGCACTACGTCAATGACTCTGACGAGAACGTGGAGATCATCTACACCTTCCCCCTGCCATGGGACGCAGCCCTGATGGGGATGGCCGTTGAGTTGGCCGGCAAGCGCATGCAGGCCACCGTGACCGAGAAGCGCAAGGCGCTGGCTGACTATGAGCGTGCCGTGGAAGACGGCGATTCCGCCGTGATGGTCGAGAAAACAGCCGCTGGCCTCTACACCGCCAACCTCGGCAACATCAAGCGTGGCGAGAGCATTTCGATTGAGATCGAATACTCGCAACTGCTGAAATACGAGCAAGGCCAGGTGCGGCTTTGCGTGCCCACGGTGGTGGCTGAAAAATACGGTGACGCCTATGCAGAGGGGCTTCTTGCCAGCCACGAAACCACCCAAAGCGACGCCCTGGTGGAATACGCGCTGAGCGCAGAGGTTCATGTGTCTGGTGCCATGTCCCGCTCAAAAATCAGCTGTGCCAGTCATGCGGTCACCATGGCTGCTGCCGATGGCGGCATCGTTGTCAGCCTGCAAAAGGGTGCCTTTCTGGACCGAGACTTCATCTTGAATTTCAGTGGCGCTCTGGGTGATTCCTTTGCCTTGTCGGCCCCTGATGGGGATGCCACCTTGGTGCTCGCCAGCTTCTGCCCGCAACTGCCGTTCGAGCGCCAAGACCCTCTGCTGCTGAAGATCCTGTTGGACTGCTCGGGCTCCATGCGAGGCGATGGCATCCAGTCAGCGAAACGGGCACTCCACAGCCTGTTGCAGGGCCTGAATGAAACCGACCATCTCTCGTTCAGCCGTTTTGGCGACGAGCTGATTCACGATCTCAGTGAGCTGCAACCCTGCCATCCCGGCATCATCGATTGGGTGTCACGTGCTGTCAGCACCGCCCAAGCGAACCTGGGTGGAACCGAGTTGAGCCAGGCCTTGGCTGACACGGTGCGGTCCATCAAGGCCCCGGGCTCTGCCGATCGTGCGCCGAGTGTGTTGCTCATCACCGATGCAGCCGTGTGGGATTGCGCTTCGGCCATCGAGACCTGCCGCCATCTTGGGCAGCGAGTTTTCGCAATTGGCGTGGGCGCTTCGCCTGCCGAAAGCCTGCTCAGAGACCTGGCCGAGCAAACGGGCGGTGCCTGTGAGTTCGTCTCGCCGAATGAGTCGATGTCGGAGGCTGTCGAGCGCATGATCCACCGCATGCGCAGGCCGCAACTTGGCAAGGTGTCGGTCGATTGGGGTCAGGAGCCCCTGTGGCAAACGCCGCTTCCCACTCAGTTCTTTGACCAGGAATCGGTGCATCTTTATGCGAGGCTTGCACAGCCTTCGGTGGTCTCGCCGAAGCTCAGTTGGGCCGTGGCGGGCCAGTCCTATGAGGCCAGCCCGGAGCGCTTGACGCCAACAGGCGATCACAACCTCAGCCGCTTGGCCGCCGCCAAGCGCATGCCGGCTCTGAACGAAGCAGATCAATTGGCGCTGGCCCTTCAATACCAACTGCTCAGCAACCAAACGAATCTCATCCTGGTTCATGCCAGGGCAGAAGGGGGGAAGCTGCAGGGCCTGCCCGCCATCCGACAGGTCAAGCAAATGCAGGCGGCGGGGCATGATGCCTCCGCTTTGTCGCTGGCTGCACCCCTGAGCCGCGGGGCCTCCGTGGCCGAGAGCAGTGACAGTGCATGCGTGGCCTCAGTCTGGCGAACGGGTCGATCCCCAGCGCGGGCGCGAACCCGGGACATGGCGTTGGAAGACCTTGAGGTACCGATGGTCCTGATTGGGCACCCTGCGGAGTCTGCGGAACAGAGCTCGTCCTGCCTGACGGGCGTGACGGCATCGAACCGGGCGGTTCCCCCAAGGCCCGAAGCCATCCTTCGGTGTTTCGAGAACGCCGTCATGTCGGGCTGCGATTTTGCTGGCGCCCTGCTTGCTGTTCGTGAGCTGGTGTCGGGCACCGTATTTGAGGAAGCCCTCGCCTCAGTGGCGGAGCCAGAACTTATGTCGGGCCAAGTCTGGGCCTTGTTCATCGATGCCCTGGCCGACCACGCGAAAGCAAGCTTTGCTCTGGGGCGCCACAGCCAAAGAGTGCTGCGAGTGGCAGCTGCCGGGTGTGACCCGAAGGCTGCTGAGAGGATGGCGTTGATGGTCTCCACCCTCCTGGCGGCTGGATCGGAGTCGACTCCGGATCTGCGTGCTCAGCAGGGCAGGGGCGGCCGTGCGTTGGCTGCCCTCAGGTTGATGGCACGTGCGCTTTTACGGCTAATTCGCTTAATTGCTCCCAGGCTCATCAGATGAGCCTGGGAGCTGTTCATCCATACAGACTTTCTCGGTACCGGGTGGCACCCACAGAGCTCACAGCTTGAGCTTCTCGTTGGGGATGATCGTCAGTTTCTGACTCTTCAGTCACTGACGATTTCTCGTCACCACAGAACGGTGCCACGCAAGCCGCAGGGCGACCCATGCCTTGCTCTCGATGACCTGGCGCGCCCGGGAGAAGGTTTGAATGAAGCGGTTTCAGCACTGCGGGGTTCACGTCCCCCTGCATTGATCGAAAGAAAACGGACGGTGATTTCTTAAGACTTGATGGGAGTGAATGGAGATGAAGAAGAAACTTGTGGTTGCCGCGATCGCTGCGTGCGCATCCTTCGCTGTGTGGGCCAACTGCACTACGAACACGACTTGGTACAACGGGCGTGCCGTGACCTGCACAACCTGCTGCACTGGCAGCTACTGCAACACCAATTGCTACTGAGCATGAAGCGCCCACCCGAACCTGAGGCGGTGGCGCTGTTCAAGACCACGACGTGGGGCGACTGATGAGTGAAATCGCAAGGCTTTACCGCTACCGGAGTTTGTTGTCCCGCGCGGTGGCCATTTCAGCAACAGATCTGCGGGCTGAACTGGAAATCTCCACGGCCACCCTCAAGCGCGATATTGCCAAGCTGCGAGATCAATTGCATGTTCCGATCGCTTTCGATCGGGATCGGGGGGGCTATTTTTTGGAGAGTGAGACCGATGGCAGGGAGTTGCCGGGCCTTTGGTTCAGCCATGACGAGCTGCTGGCCTTGTTGACGATTCAGCATTTGCTGTCCCAGCTTGAACCCACGGTGTTAGCTGCCACGCTCGGCCCCATCAAGGACAGGTTGTCTGAATTGTTGGGGCGCCAGTGCCCGGCGCAGAACGACATCGGCAAGCGCATTTTGCTGCTCAACGCGAAGAAGCGAATCTTACCGCCACGGGCCTTTGAGGTCCTGGCCACAGCCACTGTGTCTCGCAAGCGCATCCAGATGACCCACCTGAACCGGCAATCGGGCCTGCGTCTGCAACGCGAGGTGTCGCCTCAGCGACTGGTGTACTACCAGAACAACTGGTACCTCGATGCCTGGTGCCACCTTCGCGAAAGTCTGCGCAGCTTCTCGATGGATGCGATCGAACAGTTGCGGGTGATGGAGGAGCCGGCCCTGGAGGTTTCTCAGGACGTGATCGACGCCACCATGGGCACTGGCTACGGCATCTTTTCCGGTGCTCAAACCATCTGGGGAAAACTGAAGTTTTCGCCGCAGCGATCCCAGTGGGTCTCTCGCGAAATCTGGCACCCGAATCAGCGAAGCAGCACGGAAGCAGACGGCAGCTTTGTGCTGTCGATTCCCTACTCGGATGACCGTGAGCTGGTGGGCGAGATCCTGCGCTTTGGTCCGGATGTGGAGGTCTTGGGGCCCCATGAACTCAAGGCCAAGGTGCAAAAGAATTTGCTTGCTGCGATCGGCCGGTACATGTAGCCGGCCGTGTGCCGAACCCGGTTCTCGCTTCGCGTGCTGAGCGTCGGCGGGCCATGGAACAGCAGATCGGGAAGCCCATTAATCGTCAACACAGGCGTGTGAGAAACATTGAATAGACATCACCCTCGTGCCTTCTAGGCCGCGAGGGCGCGAAAGATCCGGCGGCTGCTGCGAACCACTCGTTTTAAGCCGGCTTGCCGCAGATCGCGGCGCAGGCGGTTGAAACCTTCTGCCACTGCATCGCGATGAGCGAGGCCCTCTACACCTCTGAACACAGCCAGCCCCATCCCCGTGGGTTGTCGGCGGCCTGTGCGCTGGGTGCATTGAGCCAGAGAACCTGCAGGATGCACGCCGCCTTGGCGTGGTCGTGCGGGACCAATTTTTTGACTGATCAAGGATGACTGATGAACTTCAAACTTACCCTTTCCGCGGTAGCGGCAGCTGCCTCCGTGTTCCTGGCAGGCTGCGGAGGCGGCGGGGATGACACGCCAACCACCGCGACCGCGAAACTCGAAGGCGCCTATGAGGGCACAACGAGTGCTGGCCAATACTTCGGTGCACTAGTTCTTGAAAATAATGATGCCTGGGCCCTGTACGGCACTCAATCAGGCGGCACGCTTTACGTTTACGG
>CANHBY010000140.1 GCA_947458895.1 Burkholderiales bacterium
AAGAGGTCGTGGCTCGCAGCCAGTACCGAGGCTCGACCAAACGCCGAATGTTTTTGTTTGAAATCGATGCAAATACGCCGGCAGCTCTGGCGGGTCAAGAGGTATTCCATGCAGACGATCCGGGGCAGCCCGCAGGCATGGTGGTCAATAGCGCCCCCCGGCCCGAGGGTGGGGGCTGGGTACTTCTGGCCGAAGTGAAACTGGCTGCGCTGGAGGGCTCCCCCCTTCACCTGGGCAGCCTCGACGGCCCCATCTTGTGTCAGAAGTCGTTGCCCTATGAAGTGCCTGTCACCAACGAGGCGTGAGCATGAGTGAGGTCTTCGTCTATTTCAAAGTGACCCAGACACAAGCTCCTCTGGTGGCGCAGGCAGTTCGTGCCATGCAGGGTGCTCTGCGCTCAGAGCACCCCGGACTATCGACAAGATTGCTCACCCGCGACGAAGAAGGTCCGCATGAGCAGGCCACCTTGATGGAGATTTACGCCCATGAGCGAGGCATTGACGCCGGCCTTCAGGCCGAGATCAGTGCCGCTGCCACCCAAGCCCTCAAAGCTTGGCCGGTGGGGCAACGGCATGTGGAGGTTTTTCACCCGCTTGACTGATGCTATTGATCCGGCCCGATGAACTTTGAAGTTCGCAACGATTCACGCTCCTTGTGGGGGACTGAATCAACTCACCCCGGGCGGCTCCCAGACAGAACTGGGGACAATTGGGCGGGGTGACTCACGAAGCGGCGATCCGCCATGAGTTGATCTCGCAGCCTCACCATCGTCTGCGGCTCGCTAAGCAAACGCATCAAGTCGTTGGCACTGACAGCTTCATCGGCCTGCCCGAGGATCAAACGGCGCACCAGCAGTTTGCGTGCCCTGCCCCTTGAGCCCCAGGTGGTATTGCGCTGACCCATGGCCGACCGGACCACATCGAACAACCAGGGGTTAGTGACCACATCTCTCCACTGAGGGGTGGCCACATCGCACTGAGCGTAGGTCCAGGCCTGGCTCAAGACGGTGGGGGTGAGAACTTCCTCGGGCACCAGCAACAAATGCCGGCGGCGCAAGTGAACACCGAGCGAGGTGCGACTGGCCCAGACGGTCAGGGGTACGGCCAACAGCAAGGGTACGGCAATGGGCAGTAACCACATGGCCGATCCTGTGGCCCAGTGCGCGCCCACCAGGGCAGCCGACACCAACAAGGCCACCGGGGTGAAGCGCGCCAAGGCATGACTCCAGCTCACGTCGTCGGCCTCACGAGGCGGAGACTTCCACTCCAGCTTCAGGCCGGTCAGCGCAATGATCACAAAAACCGTGTGAGCGAGCATGCGCACGGGGGCTTGGAAGACGGACAGGGCGCCCTCGAACAAGGTGCCCAGCACCAGTGCCCACGCCCCACCGTAGAGGTGCTGCTCCTTGCGCAAAAGAATCGCGAGCAAGCCCATGACGCGCGGCAAGCCCAGCATGCACACAGTAGCCATCCACAGGCCGAAAATTTCAACGGGAGACTCACCCGAAAGACTGAGTGCCGCAGCCCCCCCCATCACCTGAAGGGCACCACCCATGATCACAAACAAAAGCCACAGAGGTGCCGAAAGATAAGACATGGCCCCCGTCAGGAGCATCGCGCGATGCACGCCTTGCAGTCCCGGCTCGGCCAACAAACGGGCGTTTTGTAAATTACCCTGGCACCAACGACGATCGCGCTTGAGCTCTTCGAGAACGTTAGGGGGCTGCTGCTCATAGCTGCCCTGCAAATCGCCCACCAGCCACACGTGGTACCCCGCACGGCGCATCAGAGCTGCTTCCACAAAGTCATGCGACAAAATCTCGCCGCTCAAACCACCCCGACCCGGTAGCGGTGCAAGGCCACAATGTTTCATGAAGGGCTCGATGCGGATGATGGCGTTGTGACCCCAGTAGTGCGATTCACCCAACTGCCAATATTGCATGCCCGCGGTGAACAAGCGCCCCGCCAGACGGCCTGCAAACTGCTGGGCCCTGGCATGCAAGGTATTGAGCCCGCAGGCCTGCGGAGCCGATTGAATGATGCCTGCGCGTGGGTTGGTTTCCATGAGGCGCATGAGGCCGAGGATGGCATCGCCGCTCATCACGCTGTCGGCATCGAGTACCACCATGTAGCGGTAGTTCTTGCCCCAACGGCGGCAAAAATCAGCCACGTTGCCGGCTTTGCGCTTGGTGCGCCGTTGACGCCAACGGTAATAAACCCGGCCACAGCCACCCAGCTGGGCGCGCAGTTCAGCCCAGGCGGCCAACTCGGCCGTGCGAATCTGCGGATTGCTACTGTCTGAGAGCACATAAAAATCCACCAGACGAGAGCCTCCGGCCGCCGCCAAGGACTCCATCGTGGCGCGCAGCCCGGCAAAGACAGTAGACACCTGCTCATTGCAGATCGGCATGATCACGGCGGTTCGCGCATTAGACCCCAGCGGGTGATCAGCGACACGTTCGGCACTCAGAGCAAAGCGGTCACCTCGCAGCTGAACCCAAAAACCCATCAAAGCAGTGAAAAACCCTGCGGCCACCCAGCCGAAAAGCAGGCCAAACAGGCCAATCTGAGCGCAGCGAAGTACATCACTGTGCACCGGGGGCAGGACCTCATTGAGTAGACAGCTCGCGCCTACCGCTGACAACATCACCAACAAAAGCAAGGTGCGGCGACGACGCTGCGCTGCGCGTTGCCAGGGCTCAATGGGCTGAGAAGGGATGGAGCGAACAGGTCTGAACACAGACAACAGGGACCTGGCTAGCCCGCGCCAAAAACCCTGCCATGGCTCAGCGCGGACGGTGCCACGGACGATGGGGGGTGCACTGGCCTCTAAAGGGGTTGAACGAAGGTGTTTCCAGCCGGTGGATTCAGACAGGTCCATTTCATGCTCGGGTCAGGGTGATGAGGCCTGAAAAAAAGCCTTGTGACCTCCATGACGCAAGCCTTGTGCCAAGGGGTGCAATTGCATCTGGAGCGTATGCGAATCAAGGGGTTACCGAACACGCGGTCTCGCGCAGGACCCAAGCACACGGGGCGCTGGCGTTTGGGCGTCGCCGATCAGCGACACCCGTGAGGCGCCAAGCCGCTCGAATTCGCTGATCGCACCCACCAACCCCCTGCGACTCGTCAGGTTCATCAGCACCAGGGCCCTGAGGCACCTTGCGAAAACAACCCTCCATGCCGTCGCACAACGCTGTCGCTAATCAGCGACGGGGTCGACGCCCGGCTCAACGCGAAACTGCCCTGGCGTCAGGCCGTTCTTCTGTAAAAGCCGATAAAACTCAGTCCGATTTCGGTCGGCAAGGCGGGCGGCATCGGCCACATTGCCGTCGGTCAGCTTGAGAAGCCCCACCAAATAATCGCGCTCGAAGCGTGCGCGGGCATCGGCATAGCTCAGAACCTCCACCGAAGGAATTCGCAAGGCACGCTGAACAAGATTCAAGGGAATGAGGGCTGTAGTGGCCAGCGCGCACACTTGCTCGACCACGTTAAACAGCTGCCGCACATTGCCGGGCCAACTCGCGGTGAGTAAGGCCTTGATGGCTTCGGGTGCGAAGCCGTTCAAGGGCTTGTTGTATTTGGCGGCGAGCTTGGCGATGAAATGGTTGGCCAACAAGGGGATGTCTTCACGACGATCAGCCAGGGACGGCAGAGTCAAGGAAACCACATTCAGGCGATAGAAAAGATCTTCTCGGAAAAGACCTTCACGCATGGCTTGGTCGAGATCTCGGTGGGTGGCGGAAAGGATGCGCGCATTGACTGGAACGGCTTGGCTCGCCCCCACCGGCCGGACAGATCGCTCCTGCAAGACGCGCAGAAGTTTGACTTGCAGAGCGGCGGGCATGTCGCCGATTTCGTCCAGAAACAGAGTGCCGCCATCGGCGGCCTGAAACAGGCCACGGTGGTTGGCCACGGCGCCGGTAAATGAACCTTTTACATGGCCGAAAAGTTCTGACTCCAGGAGGTTCTCTGGAATGGCGCCGCAATTCACTGCCACAAACGGCCGCTGCGCGCGCGGGCTGGCGCGGTGGATGGCCTGGGCGAGGAGCTCCTTGCCAGTGCCGCTCTCGCCATGGATCAGGACGCTGGCATCGGAGGCCGCCACCATTTTGGCCTCAGCCAACAACTCGGCCATGCAGCGCGAGCGGCTCACGATGGGCTCACGCCAGACCTCGGGCGCCAAGCCCTGCGTCTGCTCGGGTGCGCTCAGGGCAAGGGCCTCGGCGATTTTGTCGAGCAGCGCCTTGCCATCGAAAGGCTTGGTCAGGTAGGTGAACACACCGCGTGATGTGGCCTCAACAGCGTCGGGAATCGTGCCATGCGCTGTGAGCAGAATGACGGGCAAGGCAGGAAAGCGGCTGCGAATATCGCCAAAAAGTGCCAGGCCATCGCGACCGGGCAGTTGCACATCGCTGACGACCACATGGGGGCGGTCAACTTCCAGGCGGGCCAGAGCTTCCTCGGCAGATGAGACGGCCGTGACTTGGTAGCCAGCGGCCGTCAAACGCATGGACAGCAAGCTCAACAGGTCGGCGTCGTCATCCACCAACAACAGCTTGAAACTCATGGCTCAGCTCCTGGGGCCGTAGGGGGGGGTGGCCTATTTAGTCGAGGAGACCGGCGCGGCATTGGAACGCACGGTCAGGCTGCGCTCGATGGCTTTGAGCGCCTCGAGCTTCTCGTTGATTTGCTCGAGCTTGCGCGAGCTCTCGCGTTGATTGTCGCGAAGTTGGAGGTTGAGCCGCTCGATTTGCTCTTCCAGGCGGCGCTGCTCGGCGAAGCGGGTGGCCAATAAGCGAGCGATCGGGTGCCAAGGTTGCAGCTCGGGCGATTGGATCCGCAACAAAGACTCGAGCAAGGACAGACCCTTGGCCAAGTCGCCGTTGTTGCGCGTTTGACCCAGCGCCAGAGCCGTTTCCAGGATGGTGGCTGGGCCGCCGGGGGCGGCATTGAGGCGATTGAGCTCCTGAGGCAGCTCAGCCGCCGACATTTGCCTGACACGGTCGTGATAGGCCAACACGTGGCGTGCTGCGTTGTCGGAGGGCTCCAATATGGGCTTGGCAGGGGCGGCCTCTCGCGGTAGTTCCAGAACTGCCATCGGGGGAGGTAGCGGCGGCGAGGGGACCTGCACGGGTGGGGGCGGTGGCGGCGTGGCGCAAGCAGCGCACCCCAACACGCTGATCGCACACAGCCAAGCCCAACCACGAACTTCAAACTTGGAAAACATGAGGCAGCTCGACATGAAAATGGGCTCCTGGCCCCTCTGGCAATAATTCCACCTGCCCCCCATGGGCGGTGATGTACTCGTGGACGAGCGACAAGCCAATACCGCTGCCGCGTAC
>CANHBY010000141.1 GCA_947458895.1 Burkholderiales bacterium
CGATACGACGACAACCTGCGCCGCTATGAGCAGGCAGCCGTCAAGTCCCAGGGCTCGTTGTCGATGCTCAATCTGGGCCAGAGCACCATCATTGCCGTGGCAGTAACCCTGCTCATGTGGCGCGCCACGCTGGGCGTGGTGCAAGGCCAGATGAGCCTTGGCGACCTGGTCTTGGTCAACGCGCTGATGATTCAGCTCTACATCCCCCTGAATTTTCTCGGCGTGCTCTACCGCGAGATCAAACAGTCCATGATCGACATGGAAAAAATGTTCACCTTGCTGAGCGAGCACAAAGAGGTGGCCGATGACCCCGGCGCCCAGCCGCTGCAATCCGCAGGTGGTGCCGTTCAGTTCGAAAATGTGCGCTTCGGCTACGACCCTGACCGCATCATCCTGCACAACGTGAGCTTCGAGATACCTGCCGGTAAAACCGTGGCTGTGGTGGGCCCCTCGGGTTCCGGCAAAAGCACCTTGGCCCGTCTGCTGTTTCGTTTTTATGACGTCGATGCCGGATACATCCGCATTGATGGCCAAGACATCCGCCGGGTCACCCAACGCAGCCTTCGCCAATCTTTGGGCATCGTGCCTCAAGACACCGTGCTCTTTAACGACACCATCGCCTACAACATCGCTTATGGCCGACCCGATGCCGACATGGCCGCCATCCAGGCTGCCGCGCAAGCTGCCCACATTCACGCCTTCATCTCGTCCACCCCCAAGGGCTACGACGCCTTGGTCGGTGAACGAGGCCTCAAGTTGTCAGGTGGTGAAAAGCAGCGCGTGGCCATCGCCCGCACCTTGTTGAAAAACCCGCCCGTCCTGATTTTTGATGAGGCCACCTCCGCACTCGACTCGGCCAACGAGCGAGCCATCCAGGCCGAGCTCCAAAGTGCCGCACAAAACAAAACGGCCCTGGTCATCGCTCACCGGCTCTCCACCGTGGTCGACGCCCATCAAATCCTGGTGATGGATGCCGGGCGCATCATCGAGCGTGGCACACACGCTGAACTCTTGGCTTTGGCCGGACGCTATGCTGAGATGTGGCGGCTGCAACAAAGCGGTTCTGACTCATCGACGGAGGCCAACAATGGAAACCAAATGGCTTGAAGATTTCGTGAGCTTGGCCGAAACGCGCAGTTTTTCCCGCTCAGCCCAACTCCGGCACGTGACCCAGCCGGCCTTCTCGCGTCGCATTCAGGCCCTGGAAGCCTGGGCCGGCATCGACCTGGTCGACCGCTCCTCGTACCCCACGCGCCTGACCCCCGCCGGCGAGACCTTCCATGCTCAGGCCCTCGAGATCCTGGGCGCTCTGCAGGCCACGCGCAACATGATGCGCGGCCACCAAGCCTCCGGCCAAGACATGCTGTCCTTCGCGGTGCCTCATTCGTTGGCCTTTAGCTTCTTCCCGCATTGGGTGATGGGCCTACGCCAACGCTTTGGCGTGGTCAAAAGCCACCTGATCGCCCTCAATGTCCACGACGCCGTACTGCGCCTGACCGAAGCCAACTGCGATCTCTTGATCGCCTATCACCACCCCTCCCAGCCCCTCCAACTCAACCCTGACCGATACGAGATGCTCACCCTGGGCCATGAAACGTTGGCTGCTTACGCTAAGGCAGACCCCCATGGGAAGCCGATGTTCTCAATCAACCCATCCTCAGGTGACAAAGTCCCCTACCTCAGCTACGCAGGCGGTGCTTACCTGGGGCGTTTGGTTGACCTCATTGTTAAACAGGCTCCCTCACCCCTGAAGCTTGATGCTCTGTACGAAACCGACATGGCGGAGGGTCTGAAAGCCATGGCCCTGGAGGGGCATGGCCTCGCTTTTTTGCCCGGCAGCTCCGTCATCAAAGAGCTCAAAAGCAAGCACCTGGTGCGCGCAGCCCCGCCCGGCCACTACGAGGTCGAGATGGAAATTCGAATCTACCGAGAGCGTCCTGAAATGGCGCGATACACCAAACCGGCTTCCCAGTCATTGTGGAAATTTCTAGGTGGCGTTCAAAATAGCCTGTCCGGCTCAGCATAGTGATGGGTCCTCCCTCTGAGGATCTGGCCGACCCCAGAGTGCATATGATCGTTTACACTTAATTATGTTGGGGCTGCATAACCGAGTCTTCAAAGAGCATTTGCCAAGATGGCGCTGGTCCGCTTAAAGTTATAAGCTATGTTTTTCGTGCCTCGTCCAGTTGCTCATGTCTGCTTTGATGTCCTTCCCTCGGGCGGGCATGTGAATCTTAGGCCTTGCAAAGTTGCCCCATCGTCGACCGAAGCAAGTCAAGTGTGCCAGGCTCGTTCCGGTCGCTGGTCTACGAGAAAAAACGGCCTCAATCGCCAGGCTGGGTTCGCCTACAGGCGGTCCCCTTGTTTGGCGCATCAGAATCGTTGAGTATCATGGTGTCCCTGGTGATGAAGCGCCTGCCTGTCCCTGAAACACTAACCAAGCCTGCGAGCTTGGCGGGCTCAACCTCCCGAGAATGATTTTGTTGTTGTCTGTTCTGGAGATTGCATTGAGTACCACCGGTCTGCCTCGTTCGCTCATTCTGGCTGTCTGTTTTGCTGTTCTTTCCGGCGGCGCTTGGTCGGGCCCCACGCTTGATCGCATCAAAAAAACCGGCACCATCACCATCGGGCACCGCGAGTCATCTGACCCCCTGTCCTACTTGGATGCCAACAAAAAGCCCGTGGGTTATGCCGTCGATCTCTGCCTCAAGCTCACAGAGGCCGTGCGCAAGAGCCTCCAGCTCAAAACCCTCACTCCCAAGTTCGCGCTCGTCACCTCAGCCGATCGCATTGAGAAGGTGGTGAAGGGGGAGGTCGATATGGAGTGCGGTTCCACCACGAACAATGCTGAACGCAGGAAGCAGGTCGCATTCACCATTCCGCACTTCATCACCGGCGCCCGTTACATGGTCAGAGCCGACAGCAACATTGCCGCTCTGGTTGATTTCGAAGGTAAGAAGCTGGTGTCGACCAAAGGGAGCACCCCATTGAACGCCGTGACGCGCGCCAACACCGAGCGCCTTCTGCGCATCCAAATTCTCGAAGCCCCTGATCACGCCAAGGCCGTTGAAATGGTCGAGAAAGGCGACGCGGATGGCTTTGTCATGGACGACGTGCTGCTGTACGGGCGCATCGCCAGCCGCCCTGATCCCGCGAAGTTCAAGGTGGTTGGAAAGTTCCTGACCATCGAGCCTTTGGCCATCATGTTCTCCAAGGACGACCCCGAGCTCAAGAAGATTTTTGACGACGAAATGAAGCGGATGATATACAGTCGAGAGGCTTATGAGATCTACGATCGCTGGTTCATGAAGCCCATCCCGCCCAAGGGTTTGGCGCTCGGTATGTCCATGAACTACTTGCTCAAAGATTTCTGGAAGTACCCAACCGATCAGGTTCCCAACTAAATTTTTCTGCCCCCTAAGGGGCTGCCCAGGCAGTATCCGCTCGTATGGCCTTCTGGTATCGGGTAGGGTTGCTTTCACTGATGAAGATGAAATGACACGCAGATTCGACATTCGGGGGTGTGGCCTTTAGAAGGTGAGTCCTTTCCCTAAATTCCGGGTAGTCATTGGATGAATCCAATGCTTTGAAAAGCCGGAGTGGTCAGCGCAAATCAAACCTCAGTTTGATTTTTGTCATTTTTTTAACTGACCAAGATATTTTTTGTCAACAGGCTTTTGTTGTAGGCCTGATGCATAGTTCAAATCGTTTGTGTGGTGCGCGGCTTCGCGTTTTTTTGTGTTCTAACCTAAATTGAAGGAGTTTTTTTGATGAAGAAGACCATGTTTGCGTTGGCCGCTGTGATGGCATTGGGCGTTGCTCAAGCCGATACTCTCGCCAAGATCAAAGGATCTGGCGCCGTCACCATGGGTGTTCGCGAGTCGTCTGGTGCCTTGAGCTTCACGCTGGGTGATGGAAAATACACCGGCTATCACGTTGAAATTTGCAGCCGCGTGCTGGACGATGTCAAGAAGCAATTGGCTTTGCCCAAGCTGGAAGTGAAGTACCAGGCTGTGACTTCACAAAACCGCATTCCCTTGGTCCAAAACGGCACCGTTGATATTGAGTGCGGCTCCACCACCAACAACCAAACCCGTCAAAAAGACGTGGCTTTCGCAGCGACCACCTACGTGGAAGAAGTGCGCATTGCCGTCAAGGCCAACTCGGGTATCACTTCAATTAGTCAACTCAATGGCAAGAAAGTGGCAACCACCACAGGTACCACTTCAGTGCAACTGCTGCGTAAGCACGAGCGCGCTGGTGGCGTGAACTTTGACGAAGTGTTCGGCAAAGACCATGCAGAGAGCTTCTTGCTCCTGGAATCCGGCCGTGCTGACGCATTTGTGATGGACTCACAGATTCTGGCAGGTGCTATTTCCAAGTCGAAGGCTCCTGCTGAATACAAGATCGTTGGTGAAGTTTTGTCTGTTGAGCCCATCGCCATCATGATCCGCAAGGACGATCCCGCTTTCAAGAAGGCCGTGGACGATAGCATCAAGGGCATGATGAAGTCTGGCGAAGTGGCCAAGCTGTACGACAAGTGGTTCATGCAAGCGATTCCCCCAGCTGGCACCAAGTTGAACCTGCCCACCAGCGATGCTACCAAGGCTGCTTGGGCCAACCCCAACGACAAGCCTGTTGAAGAGTACGCACAGAAGTAAAATCACTTTTTAGGTAATTCGGCACACGTCCCGCGATGACCTCGCGGGACGTGTGCCTTGTGTTTAGGCGCGGCGATTTTTCCGCCGCGCCGCTGTTTTTTTAGACCAGCTGTGAAGAATATCCGGAGGCACTTTGAACGAAGGCAACAGCATATTTGACTTTCAGATATTTCTGAAAGACATCGGAGACGAGCAAACCACCTACCTGCAGTGGTTGATGCAAGCGTGGGGCTGGACCTTGTCTGTAGCCGTACTGGCGTTCGTGGTCGCTCTGGTGTTGGGCTCCCTGATGGGGATTTTGCGCACAGTCCCGAATCGTATTTTGGCGTCCATAGGCAATGCCTGGACCGAGTTGTTTCGGAATATTCCGTTGCTGGTGCAGGTTTTCCTCTGGTATCACGTGATACCTCAGTTGTTTAAGCCGATGTTGGCCCTGCCAGGGTTTGTTTTGGTGGTGTTTGCGCTTGGTTTTTTCACTTCGGCTCGTATCGCTGAGCAGGTGAAGGCCGGTATTGAAGCTTTGCCGAAGGGGCAGCGCTACGCTGGCCTAGCAGTGGGTCTTACTCTGCCACAGACCTACCGGTATGTTTTGCTGCCCATGGCGTTTCGGATTGTGATTCCGCCGCTGACCAGCGA
>CANHBY010000142.1 GCA_947458895.1 Burkholderiales bacterium
GAACCTCTGCAACACCCCTCGTGGGGACCGCATCCGTTCCTAGATAGGGTCTGCGGCGTTCGCTTTTTTGCCTGTAGCACCCGCTACAGGCCGCAAAATCCGCCTTGCATCCCCTATCTAGGAACGGCGCGATCATCCACGATGGGTTTTGCAGAGGCTCCGGAGCTCTCCAATATACCCAGTGATCCGCGTTTCCTCAGAGAAACCTTTGCTGCTCGTTGCCACGTCTATTGATTCGGCCATGTGAAGTTTGATTTTTAACGCCATTGCTCCCTCGTGTTGGTCGGCGGATTCAGTGCGTCATGGGGCCTTATCAATGCAATTTAAACCCTACATCTACAGTGGCGACTTGGCTGAACCCGACGGCCCAGCCACTGCCTCTATGAGCCGCCAGTTCTGTTCAGCTTCCCTGCGCAGAGCTGATCCCACGGGCAACTGGCTTCTTGCTTTGGCGTAAGCGTCTCGCGCCAAGGCGCTGTGGGCAAAGGCCAAGTTGTATGAAAAACGCGCATCGCTGGGGTCCAGGGCGATTGCGTATTGCAGTGCCTCAATGGCCTGAGGGTATTGCCCCAGTTGAGCTTCGCAGTTGCCGAGCCTGAACCAAAAATAGGCGTTGCGAGGGTATTGCTCGGCCAGCTTTTTAAAGGCGGTTCTCGCTTGCTCGAATTGGCCGGTGGCATAAAACTGGTCAGCTTGGTTCGCGGCATTCAAGTTGGGCTGACTCCTTGCGGCGGAGGCCCCAGCCTCCGCAGCTTTGCTCGCTGCATTGTGGTGAGCGCATCCCTGCAGCAACACCAGGGCGCTCACACTCAACAGTGGCAACTTCCACCGCCGAAGCCTGCTGCCTCGGCCGGTGCCAACCTGAACGGTTTGGGGGCTCATCATCATCGAAACCTTTCGTAGAAGATAGGGCGCCATCAGAGCGTGCCGGGTTGATTGCTCAGAACCACTTCAGACAACCGCCCCATGGCGTCCTCAATGCGAATCTGCGCTGCATCAAAGCATTGACCGGTCAATCTCACCATGAAACTTTGTCCGCTTTGCTGAACTGTGCTGGTGCTCAGCCTCATCGCAACTGGCAAGGTGTTGAATAGTTTGTAAGGCGGCTGACCACCATGAACAAACACCGTGGGGCCCATGCCGCTGGCGCACCCAGCGCCAGTGCCTTTGGCAGTGAACTGCGCGGGAGAGGCCGTGATTTCCTCGGGTGGGCCAGATTCATTCCCGCCGCCTCCGCAGGCTGTCAGGCTTGCCGCCGCCAAAATAAGAATCAGAGAAGAGAGTTTCATGAAAGGTCCTGCTGGTTGAAGAGGTGTTCAAGGCACCGTGATAGACGGTGTTTCGTTGGGGTTTTCAAAGGCTGATCAGGGGGCGCTGAAAGCTGATTGCATTTCCACCACGGCATACGATTCGATCGGTACGCGGTGGCGCGCGTAATAGCGGGGGCAGTTCGCTAAATCAAGACCACGCCAAACCGGCACAGCGCCTCCCCAGGCATCGACAGCCGTGGAGCCGCCGCACATGACTGTCTTGATCAAGGTGCCGATCAGGGGCACCTTGAGCTCATAGCCGTACACCACCCTGATCTTGAGCAGGTTGGCGTCTTGAATGTTCACCCCAGAGCTGCGCCCCACAGCCGTGTTGCGCCACTGCAGGTTGTCATGGGGAATTTGACGCTGGCCGTTGATCTCAACCCCAAAATCCGCCATGGTGCGTTCGTTCGGGCTGAGGCGATAAACCTCCGGCCTGTCGAGCGCCGTGGAGGTCTGTGCCTTGAACTGGGCCCACTTAATTCGCAGTGTGTCGTTGGTGTTGGTGGCGTCTTGATAGAACGGCACCAGGTTCTCAATCAGTGCTGAGCGGATCTCGCTTAAATGCCCGTTTTTCATGGCGCCATGCCGCGCAGCCATGAAGGTCGCATGGTTCAGCGTGAGCTTGCCCATGTAGAGAAAGCCCCACTGAATCAGGCACAGGACCACCAGCAGGGCGATCGGAAAAATGACCACAAATTCCACTGTGGACACCCCCCGCACCTTTGGGCGGTGTTGCATTTGTCGTCCCCTTATTGAGATGAGCCAGCCGAAGGCCTGCTCTAGGGACGAAATTGTGATGTCGCAACAAAATATCCTCAACGCAAAAACGTTGCGTTATTGGCATTTTTGGGATGATGGATTTTTTTGCAACGACCTAGACTGCTCGCCAGCGGGCCGAAAACAGCATCGCAACTCGCTTCAAAGGCCAGCCCATCAGTCCATTTTGTCTTTTCAAGGAGTATGACAATGAACCTTCTCAGCACCCGCCCATCCCGCGCCCGCGGCCAGGGCATGACCGAATACATCATCATCGTGGCCCTGATCGCCATCGCTGCCATCGCCACCACCACCTTCTTTGGCAGCACCGTGCGCAATCAAGTGGCCGGCATGGCAGCAGGCCTGGCAGGGAATCAGGAGGCCGCTGAAAGTGCCCGAAAGAGTGCCAAGAAGGCCAGTACAGCAGGGGCGAAAGAGGCCGATGAAGGGCGCAGTTTGAATAACTTCAGCGAGTAGCGGGTGGCTGAGCTGGGCAACTGAATCCGGTCGCCAGCCTTCTTGGCTTTTTGACGGTGCTGTACATCCATCGCCCTGTGTTGCGCTCTTCTGAAGCGCTGTCAAGCACGAAAAAGTGAGTAAACACCCACTTAATCAACTTTGAAAAACCAAAGATGAAGCAATTTCGCCTCCATCGCCAGGGTGCCTGCGGTCAAGCAATGGTCTGGTTCATGGCCACCATTGCAGCCACCATGGCGGTGCTCTATGGCGTTTACAACGTCGGTCAGGTCACTTCTGCCAAGCAAAAGGTTGTCAATGCCACCGATGCGGGCGCCCTGGCCGGCGCCACACAGCAAGCCAGGCTTCTTAACCTCATGGCCTATGGCAATCGCGCCATGGTGGTCTCAGACGCAATGGCGGGGCAGTTGGTGAGCCTGGACTCGTGGATGAGGTACTTGCAAACGACCACGCAGAACGTGAGCCATGTGTCCAGGCTGATTCCTTGGGTGGGGCAAGTCTTGGGTACCGTGCTGCAAACCATTTCCAGAACCTTGAACAGGGTGGAGGACGGCTTTGGCGACAGGGTGCTGCCAGCCGCGATCAGGGGCCTTGAGCGTCTGAAGGGCTTGGTTTCAGTGGTCAACGAAAGTATCAGTCGCGTTGGCAATGGTTTGGCGAGCCAGGCTGCTTCGGCGGTCGTGGCGTCGAACCAGACGGTTTTTGGCACACCTGCCCGAACCGATCAGGCACCTCAGCAAATCAATCTTGCCCTGTCTGGGGCTTCCTTCATTCAAAACCAATTGGCATGGACCAACTTCTCGAAGCGTCACTCAGGTGCCGATCGAGGGCGTGCCAAGCAAGTGGTCTTGGACTCCATGGATCAGTTTTCAACGGGCACTGAGCGCAGTTGGCAAAGGGGCTCCGGCACTTGGGGGCCGCGGCTGGAAAAACGAGGTGGGACCCGTCTTGTGGGGTTTGACCGTTGGGAGGCTCAGGATGCCTTGGACTTTCGGTTGCCATTAGGTTGGTTTGGTGTGCTCAAGATTCCAGTGGGCTGGGGCCGCACTGATCTGGGCGGTGGTGGGAACTTGCGGTGGGGTGGTACCAACGCTCAGACATTGGCCTTCGGTTCCCTGCGCAATGTGCATGCCAATTGGTCGGGTGTCTCTGAGATTCGTGACTTGAGCGATGCGGCTCGCACTGAACCTGAGTTGAGCTTTCTTCTCATCACGGCCAAGCCTGGGTCGGCCACGCCCACCACGGGCTCCATGGGGATTGCGGCTCAGGCTTCCCCCTCGGTGATGGGCTCGGCCCAAATGAATGACCATTTGCGCAGCGATCAGGTGTCAGCCATCAGCACAGCCAAGGTGTATTTCGAGCGCCCTCAGCGCGGTTTGGGCGATTGGACCGCCGATGCGTGGCGCGGCAATTCCACTTTGTTTCGGGAGGATGCTTATAAAGAGTACGCCTCTTTGTACAACCCTTTTTGGCAGGCCCGTCTGTCTGCCCTCGATCCCTCAGCGAAGGGGGCCATCTTGCTCGCCATGGGCTGGTCTGCCGAGGCCGCTGAGGCCTTGGATGGCCTGCTGCCTTGAGCAAGACAGGTGCAGCCAGGAGTTGTCATGTTGTTGCAAAAATTCTCTCTCCCCGAACGCCAGCGCGGGCAATCACTGGCCGAATTTTTGGTGGTGATGGTGGCCTTGATGCCGCTGTTCGCCGGCATCTATTACTTGGATAAATACGCCGATCTCCAACAGTCTGCTGTGCAGGCAAGTCGCTACGCTGCCTTTCAGCGCGTCATGCAGCCAGACGAAGATCGTCTGAGTACGACGGAGATCGAAGACAAACTCCGGGCCCGATTTTTTCGGCGCGGCAAGGGCTTGGCTGGCAACCCCGATGGCGAGATTCGTTCATCTGACAGCGTGGCGGGTTTGGGCGCTCGTGAGGGGCAGGTGGTGCTCTGGCGTGACCTGGCTGGCAACCCCTTGCTGCGAGATCATCAACAGGTGACCCTGGCCTTTGAGTCGCATGCTCCGGCGAGCGTGACCCAGGTGACCAACGGCGTCGCGGGACTGATGTTCGGCCAGACCAACCGCGGTGTGCATGTCGCCAATGTCGAGGTCTCATTGATCGACCACCTGCGTGGGGGGAATGACCCCCTGCGCATCGGTGCCAGTACAGCGGCCATGGGGGGCGCCTGGAATGCCCAGGGCTCCCAGGGTGTTCGCTCGGCCTTGTTGGCTAACCGAGTGATGGCAACGACCGTGGGCGGACTCAAGTTGGTGGGGCGTCCCGTCTCATGGATCGTCGGTCTTGTCGAACGCGTGCGGTTTGAGTTGCCATGTATCAAGGTCGAGGCTGTGCCCACAGACCGCTCATCGGGCGGCAGCGCGGCCCGAGGGGGGAGCTGCCAATGAAGCGCATCAATCTTCGACAGTTGTTCGCTCTTTTTGCCTTGTTCACGCTCATGAGCGTGGCATCAGCCGCCTCGGTGACACCCTGGCCCCTCATGCCCGATCTGCCTCGCGCCAAGGTGGCGTGGGTGGCCAAAGACGTGTGGGTCAATGGGGTGCCATCACGTATCCAGCAGTTCGATTCCAGCCTGAGCCCGCAAGCAGTACTGGCCCATTACCGCGCGCACTGGAAGACAGGCGAGGCGGGCCCTGCACGCGAAAGTCAGCATGGCGAATGGGCCTTGATTTCCGCGCTGCATGGCCCTTTCCAAATGGTGGTGCAGGTCAAAGCTGATGGC
>CANHBY010000143.1 GCA_947458895.1 Burkholderiales bacterium
CGAATTGGCAACGGTATTCGATACCGGGTCAGTTCGCTCATCTTCTTTCTTTTTCGAAAGCTCCGTCAAAAGTCCGAATTGCTTGAACACATCCGCTTGCGCCCCGATTGAATTCGGCGTGAGGTGAAAAGCCAAGGGCAGGTTATTGGCTTCGCCGCGGTTATCTGCGGCTTTGGTATTCTGCGATTTGGAATCATTCCCGATGGGCGTTAGCAACGTGTTACCCACGGTTTCTTTGCCCGACAACAAAGATGCCGGATGGCTGCGGTCGCTTGGAGATTTTTGTGAAACAAGTGCTTGGGTACTCGCCAGGACATTCGAGCCGGCTTCACCCCTCTCATTGCTCTGGCCTTGGGCGCAGGTGGACTGTTTCGCCCCCAAATTTATCGCCGTGTTGGCGGTGGTGGGCGTTGGATTGAGTGGGTCGGGTGAAAGGCCTGAGGAGACAGCGAAGCGTTCCCGGTCATGGTCGTCTGCATCATTCTTGGCTTTACTCTCAAGGGGCGATGCTTTGTCGACAGTCTGAATCGCGTCAGGACTTGCATCAGCTTTTAGCGCGCCTTTTGGCAGTTTGGCCTTTTCCCGCGTAGCTTGCTTCGCTATGGCGTTTGGCTGGCTGTTCTGTGTCGGGGTGATGTTGGCGGTGGTCGCTTCGGTCGAAGGAGCTGCTAACTCTGTTTTTTCGGGTTCTTTATATTCGCTCTTCTGTTCCCGCTGCAGCAGTTGCGCGAAAGGGCTGTTCGTGCCAGATTGGGGTGCAGGCTGATTAGCCTCATTCGGTTGCGATGCCACGGCGGGCGCCAAATTGGTGGGGCTAAGTTGGACGGTGGTGTTCATGATGCATTCCCTTACTGGGTCATTCTTCCAGGCAACTAGTAGGCAGAGTTTGGCAACTGATCCGATGACTTCCATGCTGACCTGGCTGCATATTCATCGGTGAGTTTTTGCTCCTGGCGGTCAGCCAATTTGGTCTGTTCACTCACGCGCCGATCAATGATCTTTTTGACCGATGCCACGCGCATTTCGCAAGACATGGTCCTGGCTTGGGCGGCATGGAGTTGCAGCTCTGCATGAGCTTCACTGCGTTGCTGATGTGCAAGGGCCTGGTGAATGCGCTCATTAAATGATTGGTAGCACCGCATGACCTCAATGCCTCCCCGGGCTTGGAACTGCTCGCTCCAGCGCTGCTCATATTCCTTGCGGTAGGTTAGCAATTGCTGGCTTTGGCTTCGAATGGCTTCCATGTTTTCCATCAACCTTGACTGGTTGGCCAGCGCCGTATCGCGTTCTTGCTCTGCCTGTTGGAGCAGGGACATCAGGGGTTGCAAATCATTCATATCGGTACTCAAGCCTCTCTGTCCTAGGCGGACATCATTTGCCTCAGGCGACTGATGCTTTCGGTCATGGTGGCGCAGTTGTCCATGTCTTGTCGCAGCAATTCGTTCATCTGGCCTTGCAGGCGCACGGCGGTGTCTAGTTCAGCATCGTGGCCCGGGGCATAGGCACCCAGCTGGATCAGGTCACGGGCCTTTTGGTGTTTAGAGTGAAGCTGACGGAATCGACGCGCTGCCTCGATGTGCGGTGTCGTGGCCACGTTCGTCATCACACGCGATATGGACTTTTCAATGTCGATCGCCGGAAAGTGGCCTGATTCAGCCAGTTCGCGCGATAAAACGATGTGGCCGTCCAAAATCCCTCGAGCAGCATCCGCAATCGGGTCGTTTTGGTCATCGCCCTCGCTCAGCACGGTGTAGAAGGCTGTGATCGATCCACCGCCCGCCATGCCATTGCCACTGCGTTCAACCAGTTGCGGCAGCTTGGCAAAGCAACTCGGCGGATAACCCTTGGTGGCCGGGGGTTCGCCAATGGCCAGGGCGATCTCGCGTTGGGCCATGGCGTAGCGGGTGAGGGAGTCCATCAAAAGCAGCACGTGGGCGCCGCGATCGCGAAAATGTTCGGCCACCGCGGTGGCGTAATTTGCACCCTGCAGGCGAGTCAGCGGAGGCGCATCGGCAGGCGCAGCCACCACCACCGAGCGCTTCAGACCCTCGGGGCCCAAGATGTCGTCGATGAACTCTTTGACTTCTCGGCCGCGCTCTCCGATGAGGCCCACCACAATCACATCTGCTTCGGTGTAACGGGCCATCATGCCCATCAAAACCGATTTCCCCACGCCAGTTCCTGCGAACAGGCCAATGCGCTGGCCTCTGCCTACAGTCAGCATGGCATTGATGGCGCGCACACCGGTGTCTAACGGCCTGCGCACAGGATCACGGTCCATTGCGTTGATCGGACGGCGTACCAAGGGTTCGTTTTGAACACCCCAGAGCTCGCCCCGCCGATCCATCGGTCGGCCGTGGGAGTCGACCACACGGCCGAGCAGCCCATCGCCCACGGGCAAGTGCAAGGTGCGGTCTTCACCGCGCCGCCAGGGGTGCCGGCTGGCACCCAGACACATCGGTGCCACCGGGGTGGATCGTGGGATCACCCGTGCACCACTGGCCAGCCCATGGACATCACCCGTGGGCATCAGATAAGCACGGTCACTTGAAAACCCCACTACCTCTGCTAACACGGGGGGTTGACCCTGCATGAGCACCTCGCAGACCGAGCCTACCGGCACGCGGATGCCGCTGGCCTCCAGGACCAGACCCGCGACACGCACCAGCAAACCCTGCGCTTCCAGAGGGAGTCTCTCAGCTGGAAAACTCTCCAAATCACTGAGATATCGATGCCAACTTTCGATGTTCGTGGCCCGCTGAACCGCTTGAGCTTCAAGTGGAGAGGTGATCATGTGGAGGCCTCCGGATCGTCAGAGGGGTCCTCAGTTGCAGCTTGGCTGGTCTCGGGCTGATCTTCGTTGCTCCAGCTGCTGTCGCAGCCGACGCAGGCCAGTGCTCTACGCCACCTGGACTCGATGCTCGCATCAACCACTCCGATGTCGGACTCGACGAGGCACCCTCCGCGAGTGATGCTGGGATCGCTCACGACCCTTGCGCCGCGCGCTGAGAGCGCTTCTGCCGCTCCCTGCATGATCAAGGCATGATCGTCGGGATGAACTCGCAGCGTGATGTGCTTGGCGCTCAGCAAAAGCGTATCAATTGCTTCTGTAGCGACCTGAGCCACCAGTTCAGGGCGGGCTTTCAGCTCACTGCGTACCGTTTGCCTCGCGAGGTGGGTGGCAGATACCGCCAGCGCGCGTGCCATGTCTTGCTGAAGGTCATCCATTTGAGCACCGAGTGACTCCAGCAACGCCCCGATTTGTGTACCCATCTGGGCGCAGTAGCTTTGCTTGAAAGACTCTAGCGCAGCGATGCCATCGCGATAGCCATCTTGAAATCCCTCTTGCCTGGCGGCCCGAAGGGCTTGCGCAATTTCCTCGGCTGGGCTGGGGGGTTTTTGTGCCGGTTCGCTTCGGTGCGAGTGGCGAGGAATACCAGGATCCACCTTGTCTTCACCGATTTTTTCGGGGTTCCAGGCGGAAAAAGAACTCAACTCTTCGCGCGGGATGAACCGACCATAGGTCGAGTGCTTGACCCCCTCGGGAGCCGGTACGTTCTTGATGCTGCCTTTGAGATTAGACGAAGTCATCTTCACCTCCAGAGGCTATAACGATCTGACCCTCGTCGATCAAGCGGCGAACGATTTTGAGCATTTCTTTTTGCTCGGCCTCGACCTCCGAAACACGCACTGGGCCTCGCGATTCGAGATCCTCCCGCAGGGTTTCGGCCGCCCGGGTCGACATATTCTTGAAAACACGTTCCCGCATTTCCGGCGTGGCACCTTTGAGGGCGATGATGAGAGATTCGCTTTGAACCTCCCGGAGCAGCGATTGAATGCCACGGTCATCGATCTTTTCGAGATCGTCGAAGGTGAACATGTTGTCCATGATCTTCTGAGCCAGCTCGCTGTCGGCCTCGCGAATGTAGTCAAGCACTGCGGTCTCGACGCTGGAGCCCATGAAGTTGATCATTTCGGCGGCAGTCTTTACACCGCCGAGCGAGGCCTTGCGGAGCTTGTCGCCGCCGGCCAGAACCTTGCTCATGACCTCATTAAGATCCCTGAGAGCAGAGGGCTGGATGCCATCGAGCGTGGCAATGCGGATCAGGACTTCATTGCGCTGGCGTTCGGAGAAATTCTTGAGTACGCCAGAGGATTGGTCGTAGTCGAGGTGAACCAGGATCGCAGCCACGATTTGGGGGTGCTCATTGCGCAGTAATTCAGACACCGAAGAGGCGTCCATCCACTTCAGGCTCTCGATGCCTGAGATATCACCACCTGCCAAAATGCGGTCAATCAGCAGGTTGGCCTTGTCGTCTCCCAGGGCCTTTCGCAGCACCGCTTTCACATATTCATCAGTGTCCGCCACCAGCATGCTTTGTTCGCTGGCGATGGTATTGAAAGATGAGAGCACCGTATCAAACCGTTCCCGCGGGACGCTCTTCATCTTGGCGATGGTTTCGCCGAGCTTTTGTACCTCTTTGGGCGCCAGGTGCTTAAAGACCTCCGCGGCCTCTTCCTCGCCGAGCGACATCAGCAAGATGGCAGCATCTTCCAGGCCCTTGTCTTCGGAGTTGGATGACGTGGCCATGTGCGATGTTTCTCCAGTCTCTTGGCCGTGCTAGGCGGCTTCGCCACTGACCCAGTTGCGGACGATGCCCGCAACGGCAGCCGGATTTGCACGAGCCAGATCACGCGCGCGTTCCAGGTCGGTATTGACCGCTGGTGCCGGGAGGGCCTTGAGCTCGGCCGGCGGCTCCACGACGTCATCTTCAACAACATTCAAATTGGCCCCGGGCTCAGGGGGCGCCAGCGCGACCCGAACAGCGGGCCGGATCATGCCGAAGAACACCAACAATCCAATGATGGTCAATGCCACCGGCACCGCGGCTGTGCGCAGGATGTCGAGAATTTCCGTTTGCTTCCAGACGGGCACTTCGGTGGTGGGAATCGTCTCCACCTTGAAGGGGGCATTGATCACCTTCACCGAGTCACCCCGTTGCTGGTTGAAGCCGATGGTTTCACGAACCAGTGAAGTGAGCTTCTCGATCTCTTCGGGTGTCAGCGGCTGCGCTGTAGTTTTGCCTTTGGCATCTGTCGTGGACTTGTTGTTGACCACGACGGCCGCATTCAACTTTCGTACCGTTCCCGTACCATTGCGGGTCACACGCACGGTCTTGTCAACCTCGTAATTCGTGACAGATTCACGGCGTGTGTTGCCGCCG